>NZ_CALFQK010000158.1:0-7047 GCF_937921195.1 uncultured Salinicola sp. | reverse complement strand
TCCACCGCCGACTCGCCGAGATTGAGCATCATCACCACGAACACGAACAGCACCATGATCGCGCCGGCATAGACGATGATCTCCAGGGCCCCGGCGAACGGCGCCCCCAGCGCGAAGAACACCATCGCCACCGCGATCAGCGACACGATCAGATAGAGCAGCGCGTGGACCGGATGGGTGCCGGTCACCACGCGAAGGGTGGCGAGAATCGCGACCAGGCCACTCAAGTAAAACGCGATTTGCATATCTCTCTCCCAGCTTTGGGCAGCACAAGCCCCCTAACACGCCCCACCCGACTTGGAATCTGTTTACGATCTCGCGAGCTAGAGCCAAGGCTATGCCCGTTCCCTACGGGCCAACGCACTTCCCACATCCATGTGGATCGCGAGGCGAAAACACTTGAGGAAGCGGAGTTTACTTGGGGGTAAATGAGCATCTCGAAAGTGTTTTCAACAAAGTTTGGCCGACGCGCAGCAGATCGTAGGCAGGTTCTCATGGCATCAGCGACTTGACGTCGATGGGCTCGGCCTCGTTCTGCGCCTCGCCCTTGTCCTTGCCGGCAATCGACAGGCCGGCCACGCGATAGAAGTTGGTGTTGTGATCCTTGCCCGGGCCATCGATCAGCAGGTCCTGCTTCTCGTAGACGAGCTCCTGGCGTCGGAATTCGCTCATCTCGAAATCCGGGGTCAGCTGGATCGCCGAGGTCGGGCACGCCTCCTCGCACATGCCACAGAAGATGCAGCGCGAGAAATTGATGCGGAAGAACTCCGGATACCAGCGGCCATCCTCCTTCTCCCCCTTCTGCAACGAGATGCACGCCACCGGACAGGCCACGGCGCACAGGTTGCAGGCCACGCAGCGCTCCTCGCCGTCCGGATCGCGGGTCAGCACGATGCGGCCACGATAGCGCGGCGGCAGGTAGACCTGCTCTTCCGGGTACTGCAGCGTCTCGCGCTTGCGCCAGGCGTGCGAAAACACCATCCACAGCGTGCGCAGTTGCGTGCCGGTGCCGGACACGATCTTCCGGATCTGACTCAGCATGGTCGCTCTCCCTTACACGCCCGGGTCGATGAGCAGAATCATCGCCCCGGTGATCAATAGATTGACGAGTGTCAGCGGCAGACACACCTTCCAGCCGAAGCTCATCACCTTGTCGTAGCGCGGCCGCGGCAACGCCGCGCGCAGCAGCACGAACAGGATGACGAAGAACACCGTCTTGAGCAGGAACCAGACGATCGGCGGCAGCAGCGGCCCGTGCCAGCCGCCGAAGAACAGCGTCACCAGCAGCGCCGAGATCAGCACGATGCCGATGTACTCGCCGACGAAGAACATGCCCCATTTCATCCCGGAATATTCGATGTGGTAGCCGTCGGCCAGCTCCTGCTCGGCCTCGGGCTGATCGAACGGATGGCGGTGGGTCACCGCGATCCCGGCGATGACGAAGGTGCAGAAGCCGAAGAACTGCGGCACGATGAACCAGACGTTCTCCTGCGCATTGACGATGTCGCGCATGTTGAACGAGCCGGTCATGGCGACGATGCCCATCACCGCCAGGCCCATGAAGACCTCGTAGGAGAGCGTCTGGGCGGAGGCGCGCAGGGCGCCGAGCAGCGCGTACTTGTTGCTGCTGGCCCAACCGGCGAACAGCACCGCGTAGACGTTGATGCCGGCCATGGCGAAGAAGAACAGGATGCCGATGTTGAGATCCGCCACCCCCCAGCCGGGCGTGATCGGGATCACCATGAACGACAGCAGCAGCGAGGCCATGGCGATCGCCGGCGCCAGCACGAAGAAGGTCCGGTCGGCGAACGGCGGGATCCAGTCCTCCTTGAAGAAGATCTTGAGCATGTCCGCCGCGATCTGCAGAAGCCCGAACGGACCGACCCGGTTGGGGCCGTAGCGGTCCTGCCACAGCGCCAGCAGGCGCCGTTCGATCATGCTCAACAGCGCCCCGGAAACGACCACGACCAGCAGAATGACCACGGCCTGAACCATGGCGATCAACGTCGCCTCGACTTGCGGCGTCCACCAGTTCATGGGCGCGCCTCCCCGGCCGGCGCCTGGCCATCGTGCTCCGCTTTCGCGACCGCTCCCCAGCGCACGGCACCTGGCGTCAATCCTCCGGTGACTTCCTGGATCGAACCAGCGGGCAGGCCAACGACACCTGGCGGCAGACCGGCGCTGAGTCTCGCCGGCAGCCTGAAGCGAGTGCCATCGACAGCGATCGAGACCGCATCGCCGGCGCCGATACCCAGCCCCGCGGCGTCGGTCTGGTTGAGCGCGACCTGCGGCGGCGCCATGCGCTCGCGAATCGGTTCGGCCCGGCGCGACATGTCGTCGCCGCCGAACAGCTGGGGCAGGTCGAGCACTTGCCATTCGCCCTCGCGCGGCTTGAAGGCGGCTGGGATGTCGGTGCAGTAGTCGCCACCGGCGGCGGCGGCCGTGAACAGCCGCTTGCCCGGATCTCCGGCGCGCAGATGGCCACCGACCTCGTCCTGGAACTTGTTCCAGGCCTGCGGGGAGTTCCAGCCCGGCGCCCAGGCGAAGGCGACCTCCCGGCGCGGCTCCCGATAGCCGGAATAACCTTCCATCGAGAAGGCGAACGGCGTGTCGAGGTCCATCGGCGCCCGCGGCTCGTTGACGTCGAGATTGGCGCGCATGGCGGTACGGCCGCTGTAGCGGTGGGGCTCGCGGGCCAGTTTCAGGCCGTGGATGCGGAACATCGCCTCCGGCGTGTTCTGGTGCAGCGGGGCCAGGGCGGGGGCATCCTCGGCGACGGCCTGGGTCAGGTCGTCGAGCAGGATGGTCTCCACTGGCTGGCGCTCCAGCGTGGCGTGGAGCGCATGCAGCCAGCGCCAGCTCTCGCGAATCCGGGTGTCCGGGCGCATGTAGCTGGGGTCGAACACCTGATAGAAGCGCTGCGCGCGGCCTTCGAGGCTGACCAGGGTGCCGTCGCTCTCGGCGAACGTGCCCGCAGGCAAGCCGATGTCGGATCGCTCCCAGGTCGGCGTGCGCTGGTGATCGACCACGACGACCGCCGTGGCCCGCCCGAGCGCGCTATCCACGCGTGGCGCCGGCAGCCGGGTATAGAGATCGTTCTCGAGAATCACCACACCGTCGGCGTCCCCGGTTTCCAGTTGCGCCAGCGCCCAGTCGAGGGATTCCCCGCCCAGCAACCCGAGCCCGACGCTATTGGCCTCGCGACGGACGAGGGTCAGGCCGGCGTCCGAACGCTGGCGCCGGCCGAGCGCGCGGGCGATGTTGCCGGCCGCTTCCAGGATCGCCATCGACCCCAGTGACTCGCCGGCAATGACCAGCGGCTTTTTCGCCGCCAGCAGGGCATCGGCGATGCGCTCGACCAACTGTGACGTTGCCGCGTCGAGACCGTCGACGGCCGGCGCGGTGGAATCCAGGGCATGGGCCACGGCGAAACCGAGCCGGGCGATATCGTCGGGGGCGAGACGCTCGGCGTGGGCGGCGATTCCATCGAGCTTGGTGACATCGGGCGTGGCCAGGAAGAGCGGATGGCCAGCGTCCTGGGCGATGGTCTTCACCGCCTCGGCGTTCCATTCGGGGATGCCGCGCTCGGCGCCCAGCTCCACGCCCTTGCCGCGCACCGCCTGACGCACCGACAACGCGACACGGGCGGCGCTCTGGATGAGGTCTTCGCCGAGCACCAGGATCGCGTCGCACTGCTCGACCTCGCGCAGGCTCGGCGTGGTCAGGCCGGCGTCGCGGTTGAGCGCTTCCATCCGTCGGACCCGCGCCAGCTCTCCGGCCTCGATACCGGTGGAGAAGTTGGCCGCACCGACCAGCTGACGCAGGCGGTGGTTGCTCTCCAGGCTGGCCCGGGGCGAGCCGATGCCGATGAGCCGCCTGGCGCCACGCAGGCGATCCGCGGCCAGATCGAGCGCTTCGTCGACTTCCATCGTGCGCGCCTCACCACCGGCCTCCCGGCATTCGGGACGTGTCGGCCGATCCTTGCGGTTGACGTAGCCGTAGCCGAACCGGCCGCGGTCGCAGAGGAAGTAGCCGTTGACGTCGCCGTTGTAGCGATTCTCGATCCGGCGAATATCGCCGTAGCGCTCGCCGGGACTGATGTTGCAGCCGCTGGCGCACTGGTGGCAGACGCTCGGCGCGAACTGCAGGTCCCACTTGCGGGTGTAGTGATCGGAGTGGGTCTGGTCGGTGAACACGCCGGTCGGGCAGACCTCGGTCAGGTTGCCGGAGAACTCGCTCTCCAGGGTGCCGTCGGTGACGCGACCGAAGTAGACGTTGTCATGGGCGCCGAAGGCACCCAGGTCCTCGCCACCGGCATAATCCTGGTAGAACCGCGTACAGCGATAGCAGGTGATGCAGCGGTTCATCTCGTGGGCGATGAACGGTCCCAGGTTCTGGTTGCGATGGGTGCGCTTGCGGAAACGGTAACGGCGGCGGTCGTGACCGGTCATCACCGTCATGTCCTGCAGATGGCAGTGGCCGCCTTCCTCGCAGACCGGGCAGTCGTGGGGATGGTTGACCATCAGGAACTCGATCACCGTCTCGCGGAAGACCTTGGCCTCCTCGTCGGCGATGGAGATGTAGGCGTCGTCCTTGACCGGGGCCATGCACGACATCACCAGCATGCCGCGGTCATCGTCGGCGTCCTTGTACTGCTTCACCGCGCACTGGCGGCACGCACCGACGCTGCCCATCGCCGGATGCCAGCAGAAATAGGGAATATCCAGTCCCAGCGAGAGGCAGGCGTGGAGCAGGTTGTCGCTGTCTTCGACTTCGTAGTCGTTGCCGTCGACGTGAATAGTGGCCATGGCGTCGAACTCCTCCTACACGCTGCCGACCGGGATCGGGTCCGCGTGCGCCTCACCCTTGGGTCGGGTGATGCCGCGCTCGAACTCGTCACGGAAATAGTGGATCGCGGATGCCAGCGGCATCGCCGCCCCCGGCGCATGCGCGCAGAAGGTCTTGCCCGGCCCCAGGTCGCGGGCCATCTGCTCCAGCAGCTCGATATCGCCAGCCTCGCCCTCGCCAGCCTCCAGCGCCCGCAGCAGCTTGACGCTCCAGGGCAGGCCGTCGCGGCACGGCGTGCACCAGCCGCAGGACTCGCGGGCGAAGAACTCCTCGAGGTTGCGGGTCAGCGAGACCATGCTCTGGTTATCGGCGACCACGGTCAGCAGCCCCGTTCCCATGCGGCTGCCGGTCTTGCCGATGGTGTCGAAATCGAGCGCCAACTCGAGATGTTCGGGCAGCAGGAAGCCGGTACTGCCGCCGCCGGGCAGCCAGCTCTTGAGGGTCAGGCCGTCACGCATGCCGCCGGCGAGCTCGAGGATCCGATTGCCAGTGGTGCCCATCGGCAGTTCCCACAGCCCAGGATTGTTGACCTTGCCGGAGACACCGTAGAGCTTGGTGCCACCGTCGCTGCTGAGGTCGCCGGAGAGCGCCTGGAACCAGTCGGCACCGTGATTGACGATACCCGGCACGTTGCACAGCGTCTCGACGTTGTTGACCACCGTCGGCAGCCCCCAGGCGCCGGACTGGCCGGGAAACGGCGGTTTGGCGCGAGGATTGGCGCGCTTGCCCTCGAGGGAGTTGATCAACGCGGTCTCTTCGCCGCAGATATAGCGACCGGCACCGGTGTGCAGGGCGATATCGAAGTCCCAGCCGCTGCCGCGCACGTCCGCACCCAGCCAGCCATCGGCCCGGGCGTCGGCCAGGGCACGCTGGATCGCGGCGGCAGCCAGATGGTACTCGCCGCGCAGGAAGATGTAGCCCTGCTTGGCACGGTTGGCGATGCCGGCCAGGATCATGCCCTCGATCAGCAGGTGCGGCTGCTGCTCCATCAGCAGGCGATCCTTGAACGTGCCCGGCTCCATCTCGTCGGCGTTGCAGACGATGTAACCGCGGGGGACGCCCTCGCCCTTCATGGTCAGGCTCCACTTGAACCCGGCGGAGAACCCGGCGCCGCCACGGCCGCGAAGATTGGCGCTCTTCACTTCCTCGGTCAGCGACTCGTAGGTGTGCTGCTCGAGCGCCTTGGTGACCGCGGCGTAGCCTTGCGTGTCGAGATACTCCTCGAGTAGCACCGGCGACTGATCGTCGTGCAGGCGCCAGGTCAGCGGGTGGGTCTCGGCGCGGCGTTCGCCGGCGGATTGCAGAATGCGGCTCATGACTCGCCCTCCCGCATCAGGTTCTTGAACGTCATGCGTACGCCTCCAGCAGCCGGGGGATCTCGTCCGGGGTCACCGGGCCGTGCAGATCCTCGCCGATCAGAATCGTGGGCCCGCGATCGCAGGCGCCGAGACAGCACACCGGCAGCAGGGTGAAGCGCCCGTCTGCGGTGGTCTGCCCCACCTGGATGCCGAGATGCTCGATGAAGGCGTCGCGCAGTGCCTCGTAATCGGTCAAAAAGCAGGAACTGCTGTCGCAGATCAGGATGACGTGGCGGCCGACCGGCTGACGGAAGATCAGGCTGTAGAAGGTCGCCACGCCCTCGACGTCGGCCACGCGAATGCCCAGCGTTTCGGCGATCGCCGGAATCGCGCCATCCGGCACGTGACCGTGGCGCTTCTGCACGATCTTCAACGCCTCGATGCATGCCGCCTGCGGATAGGGATAGTGCGCCCGCTCCTCGAGGATCATTTCGCGGTCGGCGGGATCGAGGGCAAAACCGTCGCTGGCAATGGTCGTTCCAATAGTCGCGGTAGTAGTCATGATGGCTGCCTCATCGGTCCACATCGGCCATGACGAAGTCGATGCTGCCCAGGTGCGCGATCAGATCCGGCACGAACCCCCCGCGCATGACGGCGGGGATCTGCTGCAGATGCGGAAAGCTGGGCGTGCGAATGCGCGTCCGGTAGCTCATGGTGCTGCCGTCGCTGGTCAGGTAGTAGCTGTTGATACCCTTGGTCGCCTCGATCATCTGGAAGGCTTCGTTGGCCGGCATGACCGGGCCCCAGGAAACCTGCAGGAAGTGGGTGATCAGGGTTTCGATGTGTTGCAGCGTGCGTTCTTTCGGCGGCGGCGTGGTCAGCGGATGGTCGGCCTTGTAAG
>NZ_CALFQK010000157.1:0-3973 GCF_937921195.1 uncultured Salinicola sp. | reverse complement strand
GGGCCGGCCCGAGAGGCCGGACCGCCGGAGAGCGGTTGTCAGGGTGCCTTGGCCTGAAGGTCGACGATCTTGCCGACGCTGCCATTCCACTGCTTGAGCGTGTCGGCATCGACACGACCTGCCCACGCGGGAAGTACGACGTCCTGAAGCGCCTCTCTGGCTCGCGCGATATCGGCCTGGGTCGGCTTGACCAGCGTCATGCTGGCCGGTTTGCCGGCAGCACACTCGCCTTGCCCCGTCAGGCAGGCAATACCGCGCTGGGTTTCGGTCTTGGCGTTCGTCCACACCGGAGCGGTGAAATGCTTGTCGACCTGATCCTGGATCAACTGCTGTTCATCCGCGTTGAGGCTGCGCCACTTGTCCTGATTGATGGCGGTAATCACATAGTCCCAACCACCGAGGGGCAACGGCAGCATATGGCTCGAAACGTCGTACCATCCGGCGCTGTAGCCCGACATCGAGCCGGTCACGGCGCAGTCGATCACACCCCGCTCGAGCGATCCCGGAACCTCGTTGAAGGCGATATTCAGACTCTGCGCGCCCAGCGCTTCGAGGAACTCGCCGGTGGAACGACCGCTGCCGCGTACCTTCTTGCCCGCCAGATCGGAAAGACCCGAGATCGGCGTGTTGCAGAACAGCACCTGGGCGGGGTAGGGGACGATCGCCAGTACGTGGCTGTTGAAGCGTTCGGTCATGGCTTTTTCGGCAATCGGACGGAACGCATCCGCCACGGCCCGGGCCTTGTTGGTGTCGGTCGTCATCATCGGCAGGTCGAGACCCTCGAGCTCCGGCGCGTCGCTGACGGTGTAGTCAGCGGATGCCATGCCGACATCGAACAGCCCGTCGCCCAGGTAGCGGAATACATCGCTACTGGCGACCCCCATCTGATCGAAGCTGGTGACCTGGGTGGTGATATCGCCACCGCTGGCCTGAGGCAACGTCTTGCTCCAGAACGGCTTTTCGAATTTCTGATGCAGCTCGAGACTATTCCAGCTACCGACGACATTGAGCGAGGTTTCCGCCACGGCGGGAGTGCACAGGACGGTAGCGGAAAGCGCGGTTGCGGCGAAGGCGGCAACCGGCTTGCGCCAGCTGGCGCGGGAGTTAGCGTTGGGGATCATGAGGTTCAGCCTCTTTTTAGCGTTGTCTTTAACGTTGTCGAAAAATCGGCACTGTCTTCGAACCTCCACCTGAGTATCGGCGGTGGCTGGGGTGTGCCGGCTGGCTCGGTCTATCCGTACTTCAACCGGGGGTTGGGAATATCGGTGATCAGCATGTGCCCCGGGCTATGCGTTATCACCAGCGGCAATCCAGCCGCTTCGATGGCCGCCTGGGGGGTGACGCCACAGGCCCAGAAAACCGGCAGCTCGTTGTCGTAGACGACCGGTGCGTCGCCGAAATCCGGATGGGCAAGATCGGCGATTCCCAGCGATGCCGGCAGGCCGATATGGACCGGCGCGCCATGAACTCGTGGCATGTCGGTAGTGATCTGGATAGCGCGGATGGCCTCGGCCGGTCTGAACGGACGCATCGACACGACCAGATTGCCGCCGAACGGACCGCCGGGTTCGAGAGGAACCTGAGTGCGGTACATCGGAACATTGCGATCGAGCTGGATATGGCGCACCTCGAGCCCGTCGGCGATCAAGGCGTCCTCGAACGAGAATGAACAGCCGATCGAGAAGGTGACGAAATCGTCTTGCCAAAGATCGGCGATATCCGTGGGCTCCCCGCTCGGGATTCCATCCCGATAGACACGATAACGCGGCACGTCATGGCGCAGATCGATATCGGCGCCCAGCGTGCGCGGATGCGGATCGCCGGGATCGGTGACATCGAGCAGCGGGCAGGCACGGGGATTGCGCTGACAGAAACGGAGGAAGTCTTCGGCGTAGCGGGCGGGGAGGATGACCAAATTGGCCTGGGCATAGCCCGGTGCAAGCCCGCTGGTATGGCGCTGCCAGTGACCGTGGCGAATGGCCAGGCGAGCATCGAGTGGTCTTGACAGGTCGGTCAAGGCTTCGGCGGTCATGTCGATGACTCGGTTGTGATTATGTCTTCGACAATAGAAAGTGGTCGCCGATAAGGCAAATCGATTTTTTTTATGATTTTAGATAGGTGGAATCTTTTATGTGCCGGGTTTGACGCCCGAAAGCGACTGCTGCTGGTCGAGTCGTGCGATCTCGATTGCCAGCTCCGTGACGCCTTCGGCCAGCGATTTATCCAGATGCTGAGGCCAGGAAGCGGTGAACTCGAGCTCGGGCAGTTCGATGGGCAATTCGATCAGCTTGCCCTCGGCCAGCTCCTCCTGGACCAGGCGTGGAGGGATGGCGCCCAGGCCCAGGCCATCCAGCGTCATTCTGACGATCGTCCACAGCGAACTCGAGCAGTGCAGCTTGAGGTGTTCGAGTTTGTGCTGATGAAGCAGCGAGCCGAGTTCGCGATAGGGCCGGCTGTCGCGGGCGAAGGTGATCAGCGGTAGGCCGCGCAAACGGTGCAGCGAGAAATCCGCGGGATCGAGGCCGAGGTGCGGACTCGCGATCAGGCCCATGGTGTAGTGGCAGAGGAAGCGGTTGAACACTTCCTGAACGTTGACAGGCCCCATCAGGAACGCCATGTCGACATCGCGGTTGTGCAACTTGGCGGCCAGACCTGGCGAGCTATCCACCTCCAGCTCCAACGTCATCTCCGGAAAGCGGCGCGATAGTTCGGCCAGAAAACGGGGAAGCCAACTATGAGCGATCGATTCGACGACCCCCAGGCGCAGCGTGCCCTGAAACGGTGTTGCCAGTTCCAGCATGGTCATGGCTTCCTCGCGAGCTTCCATCAGTCGCAGCGCATGACGGTGAAACTGGCGGCCCTTCGGCGTGGGCTTTATCGGGCGCTGGGTTCTCTCCAGCAAGGGTTCTCCGACGATCGCCTCGAGTCGCGCGATACGATCGGACACAGAAGGCTGGGTCAGGTGCAGATGGCGCGCCGCAAGACGGAACGATCCCAGTCGTACGATCCAGACGAAGGCTTCGATTTCCTTGAAGTCGAACATGGCGGGCTCGTTTGGGGTCCGGTGAAGGCGAAAATTCAACGCCCGCCAGTATTGCATGGATGGCCGCTCCCGAGAGACGCGCGATTTCCGCCATCGTCGGATGTCCGCGCGCGCTCGGTGCCGTTACAATGGGGCCACCCTTTCTGTATCGGGCGCGTCCGATTCGCTTCATGAGAGCCGCTTCACAAGAGCCATCGCGTCCGAGCATTGTCATGTGACCGTGACACCTCGATGCACGCCGACCGTCATCTCTCGCTGCATCACTTCAGCCGGCATGTGTCGCTCAACCTTTGCCCGACGAGGCAGCCGAACCGTCCTCGAGGCGAACAGACGAAAACAGGAGCGCTTGATGAGTCAGGATTACCCGGAAAATACCGACCCCCGTCGCCGCCACTCCGCCAACGTGGTCGACGGCCCCGGCAAGGCCGCCAGTCGCGCCATGTTGCGCGCCGTCGGTTTCACCGACGAGGACTTCAAGAAGCCCCAGGTGGGGATCGCCTCGACCTGGAGCCGGGTGACGCCGTGCAACAGTCATATCAACGTGCTGGCGGAAGCGGCCAGTGACGGCGCCGACGCCGCCGGCGGCAAGGGCGTGATCTTCAACACCATCACCATCTCCGATGGCATCGCCAACGGCACCGAGGGCATGAAGTACTCGATGGCCTCGCGGGAGATCATCGCCGACTCCATCGAAGCCGTCTCCGGCTGCGAAGGCTTCGACGGGGTGGTCGCCATCGGCGGTTGCGACAAGAACATGCCCGGCTGCATGATCGGGCTGGCGCGCCTCGATCGTCCCAGCATCTTCGTCTATGGCGGCACCATTCAGCCCGGCGCCGGGCACACCGATATCGTCTCGGTGTTCGAGGCGATGGGGGCCTACTCCCAGGGCAACAAGTCACTGATCGAGGTCAAGCAGATCGAGGAGACCGC
>NZ_CALFQK010000156.1:0-7209 GCF_937921195.1 uncultured Salinicola sp. | reverse complement strand
TCGGCTCGCCGAGCGTCATCCCGACCACGCCGTGATCGGCGTGGATCGCAGCGAGGTGCGACTGTCACGAGATCACGGGGCACTGCCGGACAACGCGCGACTGGTGCGTGCCGATCTGGTCGATTTTTGGCGCCTGGCGCTCGCCGCCGGTTGGCGGCCGGTGCGGCACTACCTGCTCTATCCGAATCCTTATCCCAAGAGCACCCAGCTCAAGAAGCGCTGGCATGGGCATCCGGTCTTTCCCTCGCTGCTCGCGCTCGGCGGGGCGCTGGAGCTGCGCTCCAACTGGGCCATCTATGTCGAGGAGTTCGCGCTCGGTGTCGAGACGCTTCTCGGGGTCGAGGGCGAGATCGCTGCCTTCACGCCTGGCGCCACGTTCATGACGCCATTCGAACGAAAATACTTCGAGAGCGGCCAGATCCTATGGCGCTATCGCGTCGATCTCTCGCCCTCGCTACCGCACGGGGAGTCCGTCCGATGAGCTATCTGCTGCTCGCCCTGGCGATCGTCGCCGAAGTCGTGGCGACCAGTTCGCTGAAAGCCTCGGCCGGTTTCACACGCTGGCTGCCCAGCCTCGTGGTGATCGTGGGCTACGGTTTCTCGTTCTATGCGCTGTCGCTGGTGCTGAAGTCGCTACCCGTCGGCATCACCTACGCGATCTGGGCCGGCCTCGGTATCGTGCTGGTGACGCTGATCGGCATCGTGTTCTACGGCGAGAAACCGGATCTGCCCGCCTACCTGGGCATGGGGCTGATCATCGCCGGTGTGGTCGTCATCCAGGTTTTTTCGCGGCTGTCGTCGCACTGACCGCCGCAAGGGCTGCCCTTTTCTCAGCGCTTCTGTCTTTTGGTACTTTGGCACGACACCAGGCATCGCCTCCGGGGGGCGTTAATTGGTACGCTCTGGACCAGTTGGGCCCTCATTTTCCTCTGGAGCGAGCATCCATTATGCGGCGATGGCTAGGTCGGAGTTCTCTGTTTCTCGGTGCGTTGTCACTATCGGTAGTCTCTGTCGTCGCCCAGGCGGCCGGGTTCGATCATGTTGCCCGGCTCGCCGACAAGGGGTTCGTGATCAGCGCCCAGGCGCAGTTGCTGGATAGCGGGGAGGTGCTGGGCGCGCTCAACCCTTCGCAACCGCTGTCGCCGGCGTCCGTCACCAAGCTCTACACTGCCGCCGCCGCCCTGGATCGCTGGGGGCCGCAGCACCGTTTCACCACCCGCTTCGTCTCTACCGGCGCGCTCGATGGCAACGGCGTCCTGCACGGCGACCTGGTGCTCGAGGGCGGCGGGGATCCGGCGCTGACCTCGGAAGAGCTCTGGCGGCTGATCCAGAAGCTGCGGGAGCTCGGGGTCTCCAGCATCGATGGCCAGCTGGTGATCAGCCAGTGGCGGTTCGGCCCGGTGACCTGCGAGACCAGCGATCGCTGCAAGACGCGGACGGAGGGCACCAACGCCTACGCGTCGCTGCTCTCTTCCGCTGCAGTCAACTATGGCAGCTGGTGCGCCACGGTGATGCCGGGCGTGGTCGGCCAGCCGGCACGGATCACCAGCTGCGACACGGTGGCGCCGACCCTGCGGATCGAGAACGACGTCACCACGGTCGCCGCGGGCGGCGGTGCCGACCTCTACGCCAAGCGGGTGACCGACAGCCAGGGGGACACGCTCAAGATCAGCGGACGGATTCCTGCCGGAACCTATCCACGCCCCATCTACAAGGCGAGCTCGGATCCGGCGGACCAGACCGGGCAGACGCTGCTGTCGCTACTGCGCCAGGCGGGCGTCCCGGTCAGCGGCGGCTACGCCGTCAGTCGTCAGCCTCCGCCCCCGAGCGCCAAGGACCTGGCCGCCGTCGAGGGCAAGCCGTTGCAGGAGTTGCTGCTGCGCACGCTCAACTACTCGAACAACTTCATGGCCGACACCCTGGCGCTGGATTTGACCTCCGGCACGCAACGGAATCTGCCGGACGCCGGGCGGGAGCTCGAGCGGTACGCGACCAGCCTGCCGGGACACGGCGCGGCGATACTGCGCAGCGGTAGCGGCCTGACGCCGGAGAATCGGGTCTCGGCGCAGAGCGTCAACGCGTTGCTGGGGGCGATGTACGGTAATGCATCGCTGTTTCCCACCTTCGTGGCCGGCATGCAGGTACCCGCCAACGGGCCGATGCACTTCATTCGTCGCGGCAGCCAGACCTTCCAGGACCACGTGATGCTCAAGACCGGCACGCTCAACGAGCCGGTGACGGTGCGCGCGGTGGCAGGTTATTTCCGCACCGACAGCGGGCGTTGGGGCAGCTTCGCCGTGCTGGTCAACGGTACCGCGTCGACGCCTTATCTCTCCTGGCGCGAGACGCTGCCGATGGTCGCCGACGATCTGACCGCGATGATCGATCGCCATTAGGGCGGTTCACACGACGAGCCGCGAGCCGCGTGAATCGTGCGAACAGGTCTGGCTTTTTCGCCGAAATGGGGCGGCCCGGATTGTCTCCGCGGCCGCCCGCGCGCAAAATCGCCCCTTTCGCTCCCGCTTCCCACATGAGGACATCAACGTGTTGTCACGCCTTTCCCTATTCGCCGCCGCGGTCGTCGTGAGCGTTGCCGGTTGCGCCTCGAACCCGGATGACGACAGCGCCGCAACCGACGCCAACGCGCCGGCCGCCAGCGAAGCCCTGGTCGGTACCTACTGGAAGCTGATGACGCTCGACGGCGAGCCGGTACCGGTGGCGGATAACCAGCGCGAAGCGCACCTGGTGCTCGACGCGCAGGGGCGCGTTTCCGGCTCGACCGGCTGCAACCGGCTGATGGGCGGCTACCGGCTGGAGGGCGATACGCTGACCTTCACCCAGCTCGCCTCGACCCGAATGGCGTGCCCCGGGGAGATGGCGACCCTCGAGCAGGGGTGGCTGGCGACGCTCTCCGAGACGGCGCACTACTCGATCTCCGGGCAGTCGCTCGTGTTGAAAAATGCCGGTGACCGAACGCTGGCCAGGCTCAAGGCCAATGCGCTGTATTGAATGCCGCGCAAGCTCCCCGATTCGACCGCGAGAACCGTACCTTGACCCTGATCGACTGCGAGTTCGACCTGCACGGCGATGCCGTGCTGACGATCTTCAACGACGCCATCCTCAATACCACTGCGCTCTACGAGTATCAGCCACGGACGCGGGCCTTCGTCGAGCAGTGGTTCCGGACCAAGCGCGAAGGCGACTTTCCGGTCGTCGGCATGCTCGACGATGCTAGCGGCCGGCTGATGGGGTTCGCCAGCTATGGCCCGTTTCGGCCCCATGCCGCCTATCGCTACAGCGTCGAGCACTCGGTCTACGTGGATGGCGACTTCCGCCAGCGGGGCGTTGCCAGGCAGCTGATGACGGCGCTGATCGCGCGCGCCGAGGCCCAGCAGTACCACACCCTGATCGGCGGCATCGATGCCGCCAACGCCCCCAGTATCGTGCTGCACGAACGGCTGGGCTTCGAACACGCCGGCACGGTCCGCCAGGCTGCCTTCAAGTTCGGGCGCTGGCTCGATCTGGCTTTCTACCAGCGGATCCTGGCGACGCCGGAGCACCCCCGCGCGGGTTGATCAGGGGGCGTCGCCGTCGGTGTCCGACCGGCCGGTGTCGCTATCGTCGTCGATGGCGTCCGTCGGCGTACTCGGCAGCGCGTCGGAACCCATCGCCAGCTTGTCGGCGTCGGCGATGTAGACCTCCTGGCTGCTGCGCAGGAACAGGCAGAGTTCCTGGCCGGCCTGACCGTTCATGTGGTCCTGCGGGTAGTGGCCCTGGATCAGCAGTGCCGTCATGCCGGCTTCGTCGTCGAACAGCACCGGCTCGCCAGCCGGCGCGGCATCCGGAAACTGGCTGGCCTGCTGGCACTGTTCGATGACCGCCCGGTCGTGCTCCTGCCAGGCGTCGTCGCTGGAGGCGTGGGCGGGGCCGGCCATGGCGAGCAGGGCCGTGGCGAGACAGGCGGAGGTCGTGGGGAGCGTGGAACGGCGCATGATGAAAACGGTCCTTGTTGCCGATGGGGGAAGGGGCCGATGGCGTGTCACCGGCTGCCAGGTTGGTGAGCGCATCGCGCCTGCCGGTCTGGCGGATTCTCCACGACGTCATCCGCCGTGGATCTTTCTCGGGCACTGTAAGCCCGTCGTTGGAGTATAGACCCCGTTATGGCACTACCCGTTGCATTGCTGTTTCTGGTCGTGGTGTTTTCGACCTCGGTGCTGTCCGGCGTCTTCGGCATGGCCGGTGGGCTGGTCCTTCTGGGCTTCCTGCTGGCCTGGTTGCCGGCGGCGACGGCGATCGCCGTCCACGGGGTGATCCAGCTCACCGCCAACGCATCGCGTGCCTGGCTGTCGCGGCGATTCATCGACTGGCGCATCGTCGCCATGATCGCCTGCGGCGTATTGATCGCGGCCGCGTTACTGGTCCTGGTGCGCTACTCCCCCAGCGAGACGGTGGTGCTGATCGTGCTGGGGCTGATGCCGGTGATGGTATGGATCCCCAAGCGCTGGTTCCACTTCAATGTTGCGCGGCCGGGGCATGCCGTCCTGTGCGGACTGGTCTCCGGGGGATTGACCATTGCCGTCGGGGTATCCGGCCCGACCATCGATATCGGCTTCATCCGCACCCAGCTCGATCGGCGCACCGTGGTGGCGACCAAAGCGGCGATCCAGGTCATCGCCCACAGCCTCAAGATCCTCTTCTACTGGCAGGCGGCCCTGGCGATGGATCGTGGTGAGTGGGGCTGGGTGGCGCTGGCGATTCCTTTCGCTTTCCTGGGCACGCGCACCGGCAATCTGGTGCTGTCCCGGCTGACGGATGCCGGCTTTCGCTACTGGACGCGCTGGATCGTCACCGTGGTGGGCGCCTATTACCTGATCCGGGGGCTGATGGGGCTGTGGACGTGATCGCCCCCGATGGAAGGCCGGCCGCGCACGACGTCTACTCCTGAGAGGGACTGACACCGAAATAGCGCTTGTACTCGCGACTGAACTGCGAGGTGCTGCGATAGCCGACATCGACGGCGGCCCTGGCCACGTTGATTCGCTGCTGGCCCAGCAGAACCCGCGCCCGCAGTAGCCGCACGCGCTTGAGATACTGCACCGGCGACAGCTGTGTCACGCGCTTGAAGTGGTGATGAAAGTGGGAAGCGCTCATGTTGGCACGCTCGGCGAGCGTCTCCACCGTCAGCGGCAGTGCGAAATGACGATGGAGGTAGTTCAGCGACTCGGCGATGCGTGCGTAGTGTCCCTGCTGCTGCACCAGTTGCCGCAGCGACTGGCCCTGGGGGCCGTTGAGCGCCGCGAACAGCACCTCGCGCACCCGACCCGCGCCCAGGGCCCGGCTGGTACTCTCGTCCTGCAGGCAGTCGGCCAGCCGTTGCACCGCCTCCGCCATGGGGGCGTCGATCGAGACCGCCGCCATGGGTTCGGGGGAGCGGCCATGGCTATCGGCCGGTGCCGGCAGATGGTGAACCAGCTCGCTCAACGTCAACGGGTCCACATCGATGGACAGGCCCAGCAGCGGCGCCTCGGGGCGGGCGAGCGTCTCGCACTCGAAGGGTAACGGCATCGCCTGCACCAGGTAGTTGCCGGGACCGTAGTGAATGACCCGGTCCTCCAGATAACCGATCTTGTCGCCCTGCGCGATGATGAACAGCCCCGGCTCGTAGATCAGCGGCGTGCGCGGACAGCTGCACGCCGAGGCGATCAGCTTCACCCCGTCGATGGCAGTGTCGGAGAAGCCGTCGGTCCTGGCCAGCGGTGCCAGTGTCCGGGCCAGCTGCGAAGCCCAGTCGGCGCCCGGCCGAGGCGGTTCGAGGGTGCCGTTCCGCGAAGGCTCGTCGCCTGGCCTGACCTGGAGTGAGCGCTCGAGCATGATATCTCCCAAGAGGTGGTATGGAGGATCAGCGTATTGTGCATAAAAATAGCGTTATAAGATAACAAATGACGCTATTTCAAGAGAATGTGGCGGATGTTCGACAGGATTCGGCATGGCGGGGGGCGAGCGTATCGACCACACTGGCTCCGTTTCCGCGCCCGTTCCACGGTGCGCCATCCCTCCTCTCGATCAAGGTTACCGTTATGACTCAGACTACCGCCACGCCCGCCAAGGGGTATGCCGCGCACTCCGCCACAACGCCGTTGGCGCCCTGGGACTTCGAGCGCCGTGCGCCGCGCCCGGATGATGTCTCGATCGAAATCCTCTACTGCGGCGTCTGCCACAGCGACCTCCACTTCGCCCGCGATGATTGGGGCATGGCCTCTTATCCGGTGGTGCCGGGGCACGAGATCGTGGGCCGCGTCACCGCCGTGGGCGACGACGTCAGCCAGTACCAGGTCGGCGATCTGGTCGGCGTCGGCTGCATGGTCGACTCGTGCCGCGAGTGCAAGGCGTGCAACGCCGGCCTCGAGAACTACTGTGCCGAAGGCTTCGTGATGACCTACGGCAGCCCCGACAAGCACGATGGCACCCTGACCCAGGGCGGCTACTCCGACAAGGTCGTGGTCAGCGAGCGCTTCGTCGTGCGCATGCCCGATGGCATCGACCTCAAGTCCGCCGCGCCGATCCTGTGCGCCGGTATCACCACCTATTCGCCGCTGAAGCACTACGGCGTCAAGCCGGGCGACAAGGTCGGCATCATCGGGATGGGCGGCCTCGGCCACATGGGGGTCAAGCTCGCCAAGGCGCTGGGTGCCGAGGTCACGCTGTTCACGCGGTCCGAGTCCAAGAAGGCCGAGGCCAAGAAGCAGGGCGCCGATCACGTGGTGATCTCCACCAGTGAAGACGAGATGGAAGCGATCACCGAGACCTTCGACTTCATGCTCGACACGGTGCCGGTGCAGCACGACATCAATCCCTATCTCAATGCCCTGAAGCCGGATGGCACGCATATTCTGGTCGGCCTGCTCGAGCCGATCGATCCGGCGATTTCTGGTGCCAACCTGGTGTTCCGTCGTCGCGTGCTGGCCGGTTCGCTGATCGGTGGCATGCCGGAAACCCAGGAAGTGCTCGACTTCTGTGCCGAGAACGGCATTACCTGCGACGTCGAGATGATCAACATCGATCAGATCAACGAGGCCTGGGAGCGGATGCAGAAGGGCGACGTGAAGTATCGCTTCGTGATCGACATGGCGTCGATCAAGGAGGGCTAAGAGCTACGAGCTTCGAGCTTCGAGCTTCGAGCTTCGAGCTTCGAGCTTCGAGCTTCGAGCT
>NZ_CALFQK010000155.1:0-47651 GCF_937921195.1 uncultured Salinicola sp. | reverse complement strand
AGCCAAGAGCCAAGAGCCAAGAGCCAAGAGCCAAGAGCCAAGAGCCAAGAGCCAAGAGCCAAAAACGAAGACGCCGCACCCCTGGGTGCGGCGTCTTCGTTTCCGGCCATGGAATCAGGCTGTAGCAAGCGTCGACATTCAGGGTGAGCGGACTACTCGCCGCGTTCGAGCCGGTCGATGAGTTCGTCGAGTTCGGTTTCATCCATGTGCGGTTCGCCCGGGATGCGGTGGGAGCCATCCGCCCAGGCGCCCAGGTCGATCAGCTTGCAGCGCTTGGAACAGAACGGCCGATAGGCGTTTTCGGTCGTCCAGGCAACCGATTGCTGGCACTGGGGGCAGGGGACGGTCAGCCCCTTGCCGGCGCCCTTGTCGTTGCTTGGGTCGTTGGATCGAGTCATAGAGAGATATCGTGTCGGTGGCTAACGTGTCGGGG
This sequence comes from uncultured Salinicola sp., assembly GCF_937921195.1. Lineage (NCBI taxonomy): Bacteria > Pseudomonadati > Pseudomonadota > Gammaproteobacteria > Oceanospirillales > Halomonadaceae > Salinicola > uncultured Salinicola sp. Next base: position 47,218 of record NZ_CALFQK010000155.1, on the reverse strand, counting down.
CGAGGGTGTCGAAGGAGCGTCATCCCGCTGAAGAGCGCAATTGGCGGTACTTGGCATCCAGCCCAGCGACCTGATCGAGCAGGTGTCGTCGAGTGCCTCCATTGTCGATGACGTCGTCGGCGGCTGCAAGGCGGCGCTCCCGGGAGCTCTGCGCCGACAGGATGGACTCCACCTGGCGCCTGTCGACGCCATCCCGCGCCAGGGTGCGCTCGATCTGGACTTCCCTGGGAACGTCCACCACCAGAATCCGGTCGACCAGTTCGTGCTGGCTGGATTCGATCAGCAGCGGCGACACCAGCAGGCAGTAGGGCGCGCCAGCGGCGCGCAGCCTCGCCAGGTGGGCCCGCAGTCGCTGGCGAATACGCGGATGCGTTTCCCCTTCCAGCCAGTGGCGCTCGGCTTCATCGTCGAAGATCCGGGCGCGCAGCGCGCGGCGGTCGAGCGTGCCATCCCGCTGGAGGATCGTTTTGCCGTAGCGCTCGACGATGGCCGCCAGCGCGGGTTCGCCTGGCATCACGACCTCTCTGGCGACATGGTCGGCGTCTATCCAGCCGATGCCGAGAGCGCCGAAGGCGTCGGCGACGGCGCTCTTGCCGGAGCCGATGCCGCCGGTGAGCCCCACCACCATGGTGTCGTGCGCGTTGGCCGTCAGGGTCATCCCCAGCCTCCCAGCAGCAGGTTGCGGTAGACCGCCAGCAACGGTTCGCCGACCAGCAGCGCGATCCACCCGGCGAGAGCGATATAGGGGCCGAAGGGCATCGCCTGGTTCCGCTCTTGTCGTCGCATGGCGATCAATGTCATGCCGGCGATCGCGCCGACCCCGGCCGACAGCAGCAGCAGCAGCGGCAGGCTTTGCCAGCCGAGCCAGGCACCGAGGGCCGCCATCAGCTTGAAGTCGCCATAGCCCATGCCCTCCTTGCCGGTGGTCAGCTTGAACAGCCAGTAGACCGACCACAGCGAGAGATAGCCGGCGATGGCTCCCAGCACGGCGCTCTCCAGCATCAGCGGTGCGAACAGCCATTGATAGAGCAGGCCGGCCCACAGCAGCGGCAGGGTCAACGCGTCCGGCAGCAGTTGGGTGCGCCAGTCGATGACCGCCCCCGCCAGCAGCGTCAGGCAGGCACCGATCAGCCACAGGCTCTGCCAACTGATGCCGTGCAGTGCGATGACCGCCACCGCCAGTATCGCCGAGGCCAGCTCCACCAGCGGATACTGCGCGCTGATCGATGTGCCGCACGCCGCGCAACGCCCCCGGCGCTTGAACCAGCCGACCAATGGCAGATTGTCGTGCCAGGCGATGAAATGCCCGCAACCGGGGCAGTGCGAGCGTGGCGTTGCCAGATTATAGCGGGGAGTGGCCTCCGCGGGTTGCTCCAGTGCCTCCAGCGCTTCCGCGCGCCAGCGGCGCATCAGCATGACCGGCAGACGCACGATGACCACGTTGAGGAAGCTACCCAGCGTCGCGCCGAGCACGAAAGCCAACGGCCAGGTAAGCAAAGGAGGAAGATCTAACAACGGATACTCCACGAACATCGAATAAATAGTCAGCGCTAAGGGTAACGTACCCATAGGTCGACCGCTTTCAACAACGGCTGGTCGAGCGCAGCCCGTTCGTAACTAAATTGCGGAGCCCATCTGGAAGATGGGCAGATACATCGACACGACCAGCCCGCCCACCAGCGTGCCCAGCACCACCAGGATGAAAGGTTCCAGCAGCGACGTCAGCGCGTCGACCTGGTTGTCGACCTCTTCCTCGTAGAACTCCGCCACCTTGTCGAGCATGGTGTCCAGCTCACCGGCTTCCTCGCCGATGCTCACCATCTGGACCGCCATGAGTGGGAAGACGTTGGTGCGACGCATGGCGAAGTTGAGCTGCTGCCCTGTCCCCACGTCCTCGCGAATACTGGCGATGGCTCGCTGATGAACGCGGTTGCCGGTGGCTCCGGCGGCGGTGTCCAGCGCTTCCACCAGCGGGATGCCGGCATTGAACGTGGTCGCCAGGGTGCGCGAGAAGCGGGCGATCGATCCCTTGTCGACGATATTGCCGAGCACCGGCAGCTTGAGTATCAGCTGGTGGGCGCGATAGGCGAAGGCGGGTGATCGTCTCATGGCCTGGCGCAGGCAGAAAACGAGCGCCGCTGCGGCGAGAATGGCCTGCCACCAGTAGGCCTGGGTCAATTCGGACAGCTGCACGGTGAACTGGGTAAAGGCCGGCAGCTCGGCGCCGAAACCATTGAAGAGACTCTGGAACTGGGGGACGACCTTGACCAGCAGCAGTGCGGTAACGCCGATGCCGACCAGGATGACCGCGGCCGGATAGTAGAGCGCCTTCTTGATCCGATTCTTGAGCGTCTCGACCTTCTCGCGATAACTGGCCACCCGCTCGAGCATCTTGTCCAGTGCGCCCGACTGCTCGCCGGCGGCGACCATGTTGACGAACATGCGGTCGAAGCGGGAAGGGTGCCTGGCCAGCGCCTCCGAGAAACTGGAGCCGGCGCTGATGTCGTTGGCCAGCGTCTCCACCAGGTTGCGCATCGCGGGATTCTTGAGCGTCTCGGCGACCACCTTGCAGCCCTGGAGCAGCGGTACGCCGGCCCGGATCATGGTCGCCAGCTGACGGGAAAAAAGCGTGATGTCGCGGGACGCGATACGCCCCAACCCGAACAGACCGGTCTTGCGGGTGATGCGCTTGACGATGATCTTCTGGCGCGTCAGTTCCTTGCGGACCTCGTCGATATCGGTGGCGATGAGCTCGCCGGCCACGGTCTCCCCGCGCAGGTTCTTGCCGCGCCACTGCCAGCGGTGCATCACCACCCGGCGGGGCGCCTTGGGGGCCTTCACCGGCCTGGTTCGCTTGAGGGTCGTCGCCATGATCGCGTCCTGTCTGGTAGGCCGGGCGTCAGTCGGTGCCTTTAGTCCGTAGTTACGCGGTTGATCTCTTCGAGGCTGGTCAGGCCCTGAAGCACCTTGTCGAGCCCGCTCTGGCGCAGTCCCGCATGGCCGGCGTCCCGCGCCGCGCGGGCCAGTTCGAGCGCGTGGCTGTCCGCCATGATCATCTGGCTCATCGCCTCGTTGACCGGGACCACCTCGTAGATCCCGATACGGCCCTTGTAGCCCAGCGTGCAGTGGTCGCACCCCACCGCGCGGTAGAGCGTGGCACCCGCCAGCCTGTCGGCGGAGACGCCCTCCTGGCGCAGCACCTCGGCGGGGATCTCCGCCGGTACCTTGCAGCGCGGGCATAGCAGCCGCGCCAGGCGCTGGGCGATGATCAGCGACACCGAGCTGGCGATATTGAAGCTGGCGACGCCCATGTTGCGCAGGCGGGTCAGCGTCTCGGCGGCCGAGTTGGTGTGCAGGGTCGAGAGCACCAGATGGCCGGTCTGGGCGGCCTTGATCGCGATCTCGGCGGTCTCCAGGTCGCGAATCTCGCCGACCATCACCACGTCCGGGTCCTGGCGCAGGAAGGCGCGCAGGGCGCTGGCGAAGTCGAGCCCGACCCGCGGCTGCACGTTGACCTGGTTGACGCCGGGCACCTTGAGCTCCACCGGGTCTTCCGCGGTCGAGATGTTGCGCTCCTCGGTATTGAGCAGGTTGATACCGGTGTAGAGCGTCACCGTCTTGCCGCTGCCGGTGGGGCCGGTGACCAGGATCATGCCCTGGGGCTCGGCCAGCGCGGCCTCGAACAGCCGACGCTGGGCGGGCGCGAAGCCCAGCGCGTCGATGCCGAAGCTGGCGGTCTCGGCATCCAGCAGACGCAGCACGACCTTCTCGCCGAAAACGGTGGGCAGCGTGTTGACGCGGAAGTCCATGGCGCGCTTGGCATCCAGGCGGATCTTCATTGCGCCATCCTGGGGCAGGCGGCGTTCGGAAATATCCAGGCGCGCCATCACCTTGAGCCGGGCGGCGAGACGGGTGCGCAGGTTGAGCGGCGGCCGGGCGATCTCGATCAGCATGCCGTCGACCCGAAAGCGGATCCGGTAGCTCGACTCGTAGGGCTCGAAGTGGATATCGGACGCGCCGCGATGGATGGCGTCGCGCAGGATCTTGTTGACGAAGCGCACCACCGGCTCGTCGTCGTCGCCGCCCTTGTCGAAGGCGGCGGCCTCGTTTTCCAGATCGGCTTCGCTGGTATCCAGCGTCAGTGACTCGCTGGCCTCCCCCAGCGCTTCCAGCATGCCGGAGGCCTCCTGGCGCTGGTAGCGCTTGGCCAGGGCGCGTTCCAGCTGATCGAACGGCACCAGCACGCCCTCGATCGCCAGCCCAGTGGTGAACTGCAGCTCGTCCAGGCTGGCCAGCGTGGCGGGAAAGGCGATCGCCACGGTCAGCCGGCGGTCGTCGCGGGCCAGCGGCAGCACCTGAGAGCGGCGCATGACCTTGTCCGCCACCGGTTCGATGACGGGTAGCTGATCCCAGTCGATCTGCTTCAGGTCCAGGAACGGCAAGCCGTACTCGTGGGCTGCCAGCACCCCGGCCTGGCGGGCGTCGATCCTGCCTTCTCTCACCAGGAATTCCAGCAGCGTCAACTGCCTCTCGGCGGCTTCGCGGAACGCCTGCTCGCAAGCCTCCGCGCTGATCAGTCCCTGCTCGATGAAGCGCTGGGCGAGTCCGCTTTGCGCGCGGGATGGCATGGCTTCCGACATCAGAAGGCGCCCCTTGGATGACGACGTGAGCAGCGAAATCGAACGGCCAGCGAGTGGTTGGTCGATCGACGACGACCGGCATCGTGAGAGCCCCTGTGGAGCGGGATTCACTACCGGGATGACCCAGCTATCGGCGTAGCGCCATTTTTCTTTAAGTATTCTTCGCCAGCTGCCGATAAACCGCCTGCAGTGTCACCAATAGTAACTTTGCGTATCTTCGTGTGTGGGGGCGGACAGCCGCGGGCGGTCATGAAGGGCCCAAGACTCGAAACCGCGAGCGCGGTACGCAAGGCAAGGGGGCGTCCGGTGGGCGGCGCGAGTGGCACCAGTCCCAACGGCTCAACATTGGCAAGGCAGGGAACCATGATGCAGAAGAACCCGAAAGCACCAACCCGCCGGCAGGGTGGCTTCACCCTGATCGAGCTCATGATCGTCGTCGCGATTATCGGCATCCTCGCCGCCATCGCGATCCCGCAGTATCAGAATTACATCGCGAGATCGCAATTTGCCGAAGCACATACGTTGCTTGGTGGGGCTAGAGTGGCTGTTCAATCACTAGTGGATCAAGGGCGTACCACGGGTGACACATCAGCGGAGGGTAATAATAACCCTTACGATGTCGATAACCTTGGGATTGGGGCGGAAGGGCAATACGGCGCTATAACTGCTGTAGTAGGTCCGGCCACAGCTGGTTCGGATGCCAAGATTACCTACACGTTTGGTTCCGCTCCGCCTGATGCCGATGGTAACACTGGTGATGTAGATGTCAGTGCTGACCTGAACGAAGGCACTGTTACTTACACCTATTCCGATAGTGGCGGTTCGTGGGGTTGGGAGTGCACGACAAATGTTCCACAGAAGTATGTTTCGAATTGCGAACAGGAATAGATCCTCTAGGCCGGCACCCGCCGGCCTTGCTTTTTATTCTCTTCTCTCTTCTCTCTTCTCTCTTCCAGCTTAAAGCTCACGGCTTAAAGCTCACGGCTTACAGCTTACAGCTCAATAAAGCGCCTTCTCCTCCCCCACGACCTCCCGCAACACCTCAAGAAACAGCCGGTCGGCCTCCGAATGCTCGCTCGGGTCTTCCGGGATATGCACGCTGGTGGTATCCGAGATCTCGTTGGCGATGGTCGCCCAGGCCTTGGGGTCGTTGCTGCCATCCGAGTGACGCTTGGCGATGGCCAGCGAATTCTCGAGAATGCCGGGCTCCTGCAGCAGCTTCTTGATGAAGGCGCGCAGCTCCTGGATGACGCGGTTTTTCTGCATTTCCGAGGCGGAACTCATGGATGACTCTCCTGTGGTGGGCGGCGAGGGCGTGTCCGGACTCGGCGTGCCGCCAAGCCTTCGCGCTCATGCGCTCTGATGGCGCCACCATAGCATATCTCGTCGCACCGCCAGAGCCCGCGGGGCGCGCTGAAAGAGAGGCGGATGCCACTCTGGGCGAGCGCTTTCCACTGGCGGCCTTTCACTCCACGGTGAGCGCTTGCGAAGCCGAGCCGTCGACGAGAAAAGCGGGTAAAGCCGTGTCTTGCGTCTCGCGATGGCCTATCATCGCCGCGATTTATTCGCCGCGGCGGGGTGAGGCCTCCCGCGGGCGGAGAGATCGGGCTCGAGTGGACGGAACCGGGAGGAAGTCTTGCAAGACGCCAAGCCGATTTTCAAGATTCTGGCGCTGCTGTTGATCGTTTTGGCGCTGTTCATGTTGCCGCCGGTGATCCTGTTGGGGCTCGAAAACGATCCCGACCTGTGGGCGTTTCTCAAGTCGATGGCGGTGGTCGCGGTGGTCTCGGGTTCGCTGCTGGCCTGGACGTGGCAGACGGCGGTCGAGTTAAAGACGCGCCACATGTTCATCCTCACCACCTCGAGCTGGGCAGTGATCAGCGCCTTCGCCAGCCTGCCGCTGGTGCTGGGAGCTCCGCAATTGTCGTTCACTGATGCGGTATTCGAGTCGGTTTCCGCCATCACCACCACCGGCTCCACCGTGCTCTCCGGCATCGATGACCTGTCCGACGGCCTCAAACTGTGGCGCGGGTTGATGCAGTGGCTGGGCGGGATCGGGATCATCGTGATGGCGATCGCGATTCTGCCGTTCCTGAAGGTCGGTGGCATGCGCCTGTTCCAGACCGAGTCCTCCGACTGGTCGGACAAGGTGCTGCCCCGGGCCGGCGGTATCGCCAAGGCGTCCACGATCATCTATCTCGGGCTCACGCTGGCGGCGATCCTGAGCTATCGCCTGGCGGGCATGGGCACGCTGGACGCCATCGTCCACGCCATGAGCTCGGTCTCCACCGGTGGCTTCGCCAACTACGACGCCTCGTTCGGCATCTATCACGATCGCCCGCTGATCCTGTGGCTGGGCTGTCTGTTCATGCTGGGCGGGGCGTTGCCGTTCGTGCTCTACATCAGGCTGCTGCGCGACAGTCGCGGCGCGCTGTGGCAGGACCAGCAGGTGCGGGGGCTCGTCGGTCTGCTGCTGGTGGTGATCGCGACGCTGACGCTCTATCGGATCCTGGCCTTCTCCGACGCGCCCTTCCAGGCACTGACGGATGTCGCTTTCAACGTGATCTCGGTGGTGACGACCACCGGCTACGCCAGCGCCGACTACACCCAGTGGGGGCCGCTGGCGGTCACCACGTTCTTCTTCATCACCTTCGTCGGCGGTTGCAGCGGGTCGACCAGCGGCGGCATGAAGATCTTCCGGTTCCAGATCGGGGGGCTGCTGCTGGCCAACCAGCTGCGCTACCTGGTGCATCCCAGTGGCGTGTTCGCCCAGCGCTACAACGGCCGGCCACTCAACGACGAGGTCGTGCGCGCGGTCATCGCCTTCTCGTTCTTCTTCTTTCTCACCGTGGCGGTGCTGGCGCTGGCACTGGCCGCGCTGGGCCTCGACATGGTGACCGCGATCACCGGGGCGGCCACCGCCCTGGCCAATGTCGGGCCGGGGCTGGGGAACACCATCGGACCCGCCGGCAACTTCGCCTCGCTGCCGGATGCGGCCAAGTGGCTGCTGTCCCTCGGCATGCTGATGGGGCGCCTCGAGATTCTCACGGTGCTGGTGCTGATGACGCCGTTCTTCTGGCGCAAGTAGCGGTGTGGCGGAGTGTCATCCGCTGCGCCGGCCGGTCGGGGCGAGGCGACGCTTGAGGCGTGGCAGCAGCCGGCGCTTCCAGGTGCGTTGCAGGCTTCTCATCCAGGCCGGCTTGCGCCGCAGCCGTGCTTCCCGCGGTGTCAGCGCCTCGCCGGTCAGGCGGGTCTTGAACTTGAGTCCGCCGGCGATATCGCTGCGCTGCAGGGGGCGCAGCAGGAACCGGAGCAGTCGACCGCCTGGCAGGTAGAGCGCCGCGGCAAAATCGATCAGCACCACGCGACCCCGGCTCATGATGATATTGGAGCCGCGCACGTCGTTGTGGACGATCGAGCTGCGGTGGAGTGAGGCGAGCGCAGCCATCAATTGGGCGAAGGCGATCGGGTTGGTGAGATCCGCCGCTTCGCTCAGCAGCTCGCCGGGCACGTACTCCAGCAGCAGCGCCAGCTTGCCGGCCTGACCGATCACCTTGGGCGCATGGGGCCAATGGCGAAGGCGTTCCAGAATCCGTGCCTCGTGGTGCAGCAGCAGGCGCGCCGGAATCGCCAGCCAGCTGCCGGCATAGCGGCTGTAGTCCTTGCGGATCACCGGTCGGCCCGCGTGAATGTCAAGATAGACATCGGCCTTGAGCAGCCCGGTGCCGTGCTGGAGGGTGGTGGGCGTGAACGGCGTTGGTGCCGAAAGCGGTAGCGCTTTTGGAGGCGGCATGGCCGAGCCGGCAGCGTCGGACGCCTTGGCGGGTGACACGGTAGCGGGGTCGAGAGGAGCGTTCATGGTCAGGAATGTGAATACGCTAATTAGCTGGCTAATTTTAAGCGTATTTTAAGGAAATTTTACCGCTCGCGCCAGTGGCTGGTCGGTACCGGCAACCGTGCCGCCGGCAAAAGACGGGTTCGAGTGGACCGGAGGCGGGCAAGCCGTCTCCGGTCCAGGAGTCGCCATTGGCGGATGGCGGCGGGGTGAGGAGGGGTGGTCCCGGTCGATGCCGGGACGATCTGACGTCGGCGCCGACGGCTCAGGCGTCGTGACGCTGGGGCTTGCCGGCCCGATTCAGGATCGGGTTGGCATATTGCAGCAGCCACCAGCGTTGCAGCGGTTCGGGGACGGCCGCCAGCTGGTTTCGGAACTGCTCGCGATCTTCGGGAGTCACGCCGCTCAGATCCACCAGTTCCGGGGCCAACCCGGTTTCGGCCAGTGCAAGCTGATGGCTGGGGAAGGTCGGATAGTTCTCCAGCACCTGCCGGTCGATTTCGTCGGCGACCTCGTCGGCGGTGCCGAACTCGGCCGACAATGGCGTGCCGAACACCAGCTTGACCCGGCCCTTGTTGCCGGTGATGCCGGAGACGATGGAGAAGATGTCCTCGAACTCCACCTTCCTGTAGGTGCCGTCGGTCTCCTTGGCATGCAACTCGCGGGCCTTGTTGACCGCGCAGGGGTCGTACTCGTAGCTGATCGAGACGGGAACGATCTTGAGCTCGCGCACCGCGCTGCCGATGTCGCTGTCGCCCTCTTCCAGACGGCGTGCCATGCAGAGCATCTTGACGATGGCGCTATCGGTTCGATCGACGCCATCCTTGGCCCGCCCTTCGCGCTGGGCCAGCCACACCGAGTGGTTGTCGTCGGTGATCGAGTGGCGGATATAGCCCGAGAGCGACTGATAGGCTGCCAGCATCGCCCGCTTGCCCTTGATAGAGCGCGGCACGATGAAGCTCTTGTTGAGCCGCATCAGGTCGGTGACGAAGGGTTTCTGCAGCAGATTGTCGCCGATGGCGATGCGAACGGTGTCGTGGCCCGCGAGATAGAGCGCGTAGTTGACGAAGGCCGGGTCGAGGGCGATATCCCGATGGTTGCCGATGAACAGGTAGGCCTGCCCCGTATCCAGTCGCTCCAGGCCCTCGACATCGAATCCGTGGGTCGTGCGGCTGATCATGTGCGCCATGTAGTCGGCGATGCGCAACTGGAAGTCGCGCACGGTGGTCACGCCGCGCATCTCGCGCTGCAGCCGGAAGCTGGCGAGCATCCGCGCCAGCGGCGGGGCGAAGCGGGCCAGCCGTGGCAGGCGGTAGCGAGTGATCGCGTCCAGTAGCTCGCTGTCATGAGCGAGACGGGCCAGCACGGCCTCGACCTCTTCGTCGTGGTAGGGGCGAATGTCGGCGAACCGGTCGAGGTCGATCGCCGCCTCGGCGCTGTGCGGGTTGGCGGTCACGCCACCACTGCCGGTTCCGGTGTTGTTGTCGGTATCGGGATGAAGCGTCATGGCGTCGGTGCTGCCGGATCGGCTTCGCCGCCCAGCCATTCGATCAGTTGGTCGACGAAAGTCGCCAGCGTTTGCGACATCAGCGCGAAGTCCGTTTCCAGAGAGACGATCGGGTCGTCGCCGTCGTCACTCTGACTGGCTTCGTCCAGCAGGGCGTCGTCGAACTTGAGAGATTTGAGCGCCAGGTCGTCGTGCAGCATGGCACGAAGCTGTCCTTCGCTGCCGAGGCTGAGCTGGCTGGCCTGACGGCCGTTCTCGAGCAGCGACTGGATCTCTTCGCTATCGAGGTCGACCTGGCGCGCGCGCAATACGCCTTCGTCCTCGGCCGCGCGCAGCTCCACCTGGTCACCAAGCATCAGGCTGGCGGGGCGGCTGGCGGGGTCGCTCAGCCACTGGGTCATGCCGCGAGACGGCGGCGTCTTCGTCGCCAATGGCGTCACCTTCAACGAGCCGAGCGTCTGGCGCAGCAGGTCCAGCACCTCCTCGGCGCGCTTGCGACTGGAGGCGTTGATGCCGATCAGGCGCTTGCGGGTATCCCACCACAACTCGACGCGCTGGGTGCGGGTGAAGGCCTGGGGCAGCAGCTCCTCCATGACCTGTTCCTTGAGCAACTGGCGCTCGCGTCGCGATAGCGGCTGGCCCTCGGCCTGCTCGCGCGCCTCGCTGCGCTCAGCGACCTCGTCGTTGACCACCGCCGCCGGCAGCAGGCGCTCCTGGCGCAGCATCGACAGCAGTCGATGCCCCTGGATCTCGTGGGCGCGCTGATCGCCGCGACGGCCCGCCGGTGCACTCCACCCAACCCGGCGCGCCTCGCGCGGGGAGACGGGGCGAAACGCGAATTCTGCCAGTGCGGTTTCCAGGTCCTCCAGGGAGAGAACCTCGACGTCATGGCAGCGATACAGATGACAGTGCTTGAACCACATGCGCCCGCTCCGTTTGAAAGGAGGCATATTATGTCGAAACGACCCAGGCGTTACCACCGAGGTTGGTCGTCGATGTTTGCGCGACTGTTTCAAACGGGCGTATGTTTTGAAGCTGCGAGCGACAGACGATCGGGAAGAGAGCTGGCGTCAGCGCCGTCTTGCCGTCGCGGCATCGACAACAGTCATCACGGAGGTTTGCATGGATTCACGTATCACGGTAACCGAGGTTCGCGTCCGGGGCTTTCATCTCGACGGCTACGGCCACGTCAACCATGCCCGCTATCTCGAGTTCCTCGAGGAGGGGCGCTGGGCCTACGTCGATGCCCATCCGGAGTTCGCCGACGGACTGGCTCGGGGCGTGGCGCTGGTCGCGGTCAATCTCAATATCGATTATCGCCGCGCAGCCGTCATGAACGATGACCTCAAGGTCGAAACCTGCCTGATCCGAGTCGGTGGGCGCAGCGGTGTGGTCGGGCATCGGATAACGCATATCGGCAGCGGTGAGCTGGTGGCGGCCGCCACGCTGACATTCGTGCTGCTCGACCAGCGCAGCGGCCAGGTGGTTCCGATGGAGGGGGAGTGGGCGGAGCGATTGGGACCGCTGGTGGTCGATGCGCCAGAAGGGAAGTAGAAAAGCCGTCCAAAGCACGTCAACGCCTGCCTTTAAAGCCCCTGAAATGGTATGATCCCGTGATTGTGCGGCCAAGCCACTTGGCCGCCTTGTCGGGGCTTTATTAACGCTGCCACGGCCGGACGCCGGTCGTGGCAGCGGTGCAAAGGATTTGACGACCCATGGGTGATATCGCCAGAGAAATTCTGCCAGTCAACATCGAGGATGAGCTCAAGCAGTCCTATCTGGACTATGCGATGAGCGTCATTATCGGGCGCGCGCTTCCCGACGTCCGCGATGGCTTGAAGCCGGTCCACCGTCGCGTGCTCTACGCGATGCACGAACTCGGCAACGACTGGAACAAGCCATACAAGAAGTCGGCGCGTGTCGTCGGCGACGTGATCGGTAAATATCACCCCCACGGCGACAGTGCGGTCTACGACACCATCGTGCGCATGGCGCAGCATTTCTCGATGCGCCATGTGCTGGTCGACGGCCAGGGCAACTTCGGTTCCATCGATGGCGACAATGCCGCGGCGATGCGTTACACCGAGGTGCGCATGGCGCGCCTCTCCCACGAGTTGCTGGCGGATCTCGAGAAGGACACCGTCGACTGGGTCGACAACTACGACGGCACCGAACGGATCCCCGAAGTGCTGCCGACCAAGGTGCCGAACCTGCTGATCAACGGCGCTTCCGGTATCGCGGTCGGCATGGCGACGAACATCCCGCCGCACAACATGGTCGAGGTGATCAACGGCTGCCTGGCGTTGATCGAGGATTACACCCTGACGGTCGATGACCTGATGGAGTACATCCCCGGGCCCGATTTCCCCACCGCCGGCATCATCAACGGCCGTGCCGGCATTCTCGAGGCGTATCGCACCGGTCGTGGCCGCATCTACGTGCGTGCCAAGCATACCGTCGAGTTCGACAAGAAGAGCGGCCGCGACCACATCGTCATTACCGAGCTGCCCTATCAGGTCAACAAGGCGCGGCTGATCGAGAAGATCGCCGAGCTGGTCAAGGAGAAGCGGGTCGAGGGCATCGCGGAGCTGCGCGACGAGTCCGACAAGGAAGGGTTGCGCGTGGTCATCGAGATCAAGCGCGGCGAATCGGGCGATGTCGTCGTCAACAACCTGTTCGCGCACACTCAGCTCGAGAACGTGTTCGGGATCAACATCGTCGCGCTGGACGACGGCCAGCCCAAGACGCTCAACCTCAAGCAGCTGCTCGAAGCCTTCGTCCGCCACCGGCGTGAAGTCGTCACTCGCCGCACGCTGTACGAACTTCGCAAGGCTCGCGAGCGCGGCCATCTGCTCGAAGGCCTGACCGTCGCGATCTCCAACATCGATGAAGTGATCGAGCTGATCAAGGCGTCGCCCAATGCCGCCGAGGCCAAGGACAAGCTGCTCGCTCGCGACTGGCAGCCAGGCCAGGTCACCGGCATGCTCGAGCGCGCCGGGGCGACCTCGTGCAAGCCGGAGGATCTCGAGGAGGGCTACGGGCTGTCCGACGACAGCGCCATGTACCGGCTGTCTCCGGCCCAGGCCCAGGCGATCCTCGAGCTGCGTCTGCACCGCCTGACCGGGCTCGAGACCGAGAAGCTGCTCGACGAATACCTGAGCATTCTCGAGAAGATCGCCGAGCTCAACCACATTCTGGCCTCGCCGGATCGCCTGCTCGAGGTCATCCGTGAAGAGCTGGAGGCGATCCGCGATCAGTACGGCAACGAGCGCAAGACGGAGATTCACACCAGTCGTCTCGATCTCTCCATGGAAGACCTGATCGCCGAGGAGGACATGGTGGTCACGCTCTCCCGTGGCGGCTATGCCAAGACCCAGCCGATCACCGACTACCAGGCGCAGAAGCGGGGCGGGCGCGGCAAGTCGGCGACCAGCATGAAGGACGAGGACGTCATCGAGCACCTGGTGGTGGCCTCGACCCACGACACCATGCTGCTGTTCTCCAACCGCGGTAAGGTGTACTGGCTCAAGACCTACGAAATGCCCAACGCCAGCCGCGGCTCGCGGGGCAAGCCGCTGGTCAACATGCTGCCGCTGGACGCCGGCGAGTCGATCAACGCCATTCTGCCGGTGCGGGACTACAACCCGGACAGCTACATCTTCTTCGCCACCGCCAGCGGCACGGTCAAGCGCACCTCGCTGGACCAGTTCTCCCGGCCGCGCAGCGTGGGGCTGATCGCCATCGACATCGATGAGGGCGATCGGCTGGTCGGCGCCGCGATCACTTCCGGTTCGGACCACGTCATGCTGCTGTCGTCCAACGGCAAGGCGATCCGCTTCGAGGAGGGCAATGTCCGCGCGATGGGCCGTACCGCACGCGGCGTTCGCGGCATGCGCCTGCTCGATGGCGCCGAGGTGATCAGTCTGATCATCCCCCAGAGCCAGACCATCGATGCCGACGCGGACGCCGAAGCCGACGATCAGGCCGATGCCGAGAATGACGGCAGCAATGGCAACGACGAGCAGATCTATATCCTGACCGCGTCGGAGAACGGCTACGGCAAGCGCACCCGGCTCGAGGAGTTCCCGATCCGCGGGCGCGGCGGCCAGGGCGTGATCGCGATGCAGACCACGGCGCGCAACGGCTCGCTGGTGGCGGCGATGCAGGTGCGCTCGAGCGACGAGATGATGCTGATCACCGATCGCGGCACGCTGGTCCGCACCCGGGTTGCCGAAGTCTCGATCAGCTCCCGCAACACCCAGGGCGTGACGCTGATCCGCACGGGTGACGACGAGCGCCTGGTCAAGACGGTGCGTGTCGACGAGCCCCAAGAGGACGAACTGGCCGAGGGTGAGCTGGCCGAAGACGTCGTCGACGAAAACGGCAAGGCCGAGAACGCCGATGCGAATGTCGACGGGAAGGTCGATGACGCTTCCGGCGACGAATCGAATGACGGCAAGTCGGAAGACGAGTGAGCGGGGTCCGCTCCGGGCGATCGTGCCCGGAGCGGTCGACAGTAGCGCTTTCGGCAGTGGTTGGTTGTCGGCGATGGCCGTTTTCGGCTGCCACTGTGGTCAGCAATGATTCAGATCCAGGAATTCAGGCAATGACACGTCTGCACAACTTCTGTGCTGGTCCGGCGGCGATGCCGTCCGCCGTTTTGGAGCGCGCTCGCGAGGAGATGCTCGACTACCGAGGACAGGGTCTTTCGGTGATGGAGATGAGCCACCGCAGCCCGACGTTCGAGGCGATCGCGGCCCAGGCCGAACGGGATCTGCGCGACCTGCTGGCGATCCCCGACAACTACCGCGTGCTGTTCATGCAGGGCGGCGCCACCCTGCAGTTCGCCTGCGTGCCGCTCAATCTGCTGGGGCAGGGCGGTACCCCCAACTATCTGGATACCGGGATCTGGTCCACCAAGGCGATCAAGGAGGCGAATCATCTCGCCGGCGCTCACGTGGCGGGCTCGACGCAGGGCAATGGTTACGTCCATGTGCCGCGCCCGGACGAGATCGCGCTCTCGACCGATGCAGCCTACCTGCACTACTGCCACAACGAGACCATCGGTGGCCTGGCATACGATTACGTGCCAGAGGTGGACGTGCCGCTGGTCTGCGATATGTCATCGTCGATCCTCTCCGCACCGCTTGACGTCAGCCGGTATGGGGTCATCTACGCCGGGGCCCAGAAAAACATCGGACCCGCCGGGATCACCGTCGTCATCGTTCGTGACGATCTGCTGGAACGCGCCTTGCCGCAGGCACCGTCGCTGCTGGGCTGGAAGGTGTATGCCGACAACGACTCGATGATCAATACGCCCCCGACCTATGCCTGGTATCTGGCTGGCCTGGTGTTCCAGTGGCTCAAGCAGGACGTTGGCGGCCTGGCCGAGATGGAGGCGATCAACCGGCGCAAGTGCGAAGCGCTCTACGCGACGATCGACGCCAGCGATTTCTACGCCAATCCCATCGATCCGGCCAACCGCTCGATCATGAACGTGCCATTCACCCTGGCCGACGAGGCGCTGAATTCGACGTTCCTGAAGGAGGCGGAGTCGGAAGGGCTGCTGAATCTCAAGGGGCATCGCAGCGTCGGCGGCATGCGGGCCAGCCTCTACAACGCCGTCAGCGAAGCCGACGTACAGGCGTTGATCACTTTCATGCGGGATTTCGAGCGCCGCCGCGGTTGATGAGCGGAGCTTCACCCAACGACATCACCCTACAGTCATCAGGAAACGGTCATGAGTGACTCCTCGAATTCGCCGCTGGACCTGGCTGCGCTTCGACAGCGCATCGACACCATCGACAGCGAACTGATGCGCCTGATCAGCGAGCGTGCCGAGTGCGCCGCCCAGGTGGCCCATGTCAAGACCGCGGACGACCCCGATGCCGTCTTCTATCGCCCGGAGCGCGAGGCGCAGGTGCTGCGCCGGGTGATGGAGGAAAACCCCGGCCCGCTTCACCGCGAGGAGATGGCCAGGCTCTTCCGCGAGATCATGTCCGCCTGCCTGGCGCTGGAAAAGCCGATCAAGGTGGCGTACCTGGGGCCGGAAGGCACATTCACCCAGCAGGCGGCGCTCAAGCATTTCGGCCACAGCGCCATCAGCTTGCCGATGGCGGCCATCGACGAAGTGTTCCGTGAGGTGGAGGCGGGCGCGGTCAACTACGGTGTGGTGCCGGTGGAGAATTCCACCGAGGGTGTCGTCAACAACACGCTGGACTCGTTCATGGATTCCGGCCTGCACATCAGTGGGGAGGTGGTGCTGCGTATCCACCACCATCTGCTGATGTCGAGCATCACGCGGCAGGACAAGATATCGCGGATCTACTCGCATCCACAGTCCTTCGCCCAGTGCCGCAAATGGCTGGATGCCCACTACCCTCATGCCGAGCGCGTCGCGGTCTCTTCCAACGCCGAGGCGGCGCGACTGGTCAAGACCGAATGGCACAGCGCGGCGATCGCCGGCGACATGGCGGCTCAGCTCTACGGGCTCGACCACGTCGCGGAGAAGATCGAGGACCGCCCCGACAACTCCACGCGATTCTTGATCATCGGCAACGAGTCGGTGCCGCCGTCGGGTACCGACAAGACCTCGGTGGTGGTCGCCATGCGCAACGAGCCCGGTGCGCTGCACGCGCTGCTCGAACCGTTCCATCGCCACCATGTCGACATGACCCGTCTCGAGACCCGCCCGTCGCGCACCGGTGCGTGGAACTACGTCTTCTTCATCGACTTCAAGGGGCATGTCGACCAGCCCGGGATCGCGAGTGTGCTTGAGGAGGTGCGTGGCCGCGCGCAGGACATGAAAGTGCTGGGTTCCTACCCGGTGGGCGTGCTTTAAGATGCGGGTGAGTGACACATCGCCGGTGGATCCCACGGTGCTGATCGTGGGGCTGGGAATGATCGGCGGCTCGCTGGCCGCCGCGCTCAAGTCCGGCGGCTATGGTGGGCGGATACTGGCCTGCGACCCCAACCTCGAGGAGATCGACACCGGCCTCGAGATGGGCGTGATCGACGACGGGGGCAGCGATCTCGCGGCGCTGGTCGCCCAGAGTGGCCTCGTCGTGGTAGCGGTGCCGGTCCTGGCCATGGGGCGGGTTTTCGAGCAACTGGCCCCGGTCCTCGGCGATCGCGTGCTGACCGATGTCGGGAGTACCAAGCGCCGCGTTTGCGAGGCGGCGAGGGAAGCCTTCGGTCGTCTGCCGGTCAATTTCGTTCCGGGCCATCCCATTGCCGGTTCCGAGAAAAGCGGCGTGGCCGCGGCCAACCCGGCGCTCTACCGTCATCACAAGGTCATCCTGACGCCGGAGGCTGACACCACGCTGGCAGCCATCGCCACGGTACGGGCGCTATGGCAACGCTGCGGGGCGGAAGTGCTCGAGATGCCGGTGGACCGGCACGATCAGGTGCTGGCGCGGACCAGCCATCTGCCGCACCTGCTGGCGTTCTCGCTGGTCGACACGCTGGCCCGCCAGGACGAGCGGCTGGAGATATTCCGCTACGCCGCCGGCGGGTTTCGGGATTTCACCCGGATCGCCGGTAGCGATCCGGTGATGTGGCGCGATATCTTCACCGCCAACCGCGATGCGCTGCTGGGTGCGCTGGATGATTTCGAGACCGGCCTGGCGCGATTGCGGGCGGCCGTCGAGCAGGGCGACAGCGACGCCATGCTGGGCACGTTCGATCGCGCCAGTCACGCCAGGTACTATTTTGAAACGCTGTTGAATCAGACGAGTTATCAGACCATGGAAGCACGACAGGTTCAGTACCGGGTGTCGCCCGGCGGTTCGGTCAACGGCCGGATTCGCGTTCCCGGCGACAAGTCCATCTCTCACCGCTCGATCATGCTCGGCGCACTGGCCAATGGCGTCACCGAGGTCAAGGGCTTCCTCGAGGGGGAGGATAGCCTGGCGACGCTACAGGCGTTCCGCGACATGGGTGTCGCCATCGAGGGGCCGCACCAGGGGCGGGTGACGATCCATGGCGTGGGCCTGCACGGGCTGAAAAAGCCGGCCGGTCCGATCTACGTGGGGAACTCCGGCACTGCCATGCGGCTCTTTGCCGGCCTGCTGGCGGGACAGGCCTTCGACACCGAGTTGACCGGAGACGCCTCGCTGACCAAGCGCCCCATGGCACGGGTTGCCGACCCGCTGCGGCTGATGGGGGCGAGGATCGACACCGCGGAAGGTGGGCGACCGCCGCTGCGGATCCACGGTGGCCAGTCGCTGAAAGGCATCCACTACGACATGCCGATGGCCAGCGCCCAGGTCAAGTCCTGCCTGTTGCTGGCGGGGCTCTACGCCGAGGGCGAGACCCGCGTGCGCGAGCCGGCCCCCACCCGGGACCATACCGAGCGCATGCTCAACGGCTTCGGCTACAAGGTCGATCGCGCTGGCGACCTGGCGACATTGCAGGGTGGCGGGGCGTTGACCAGTGCGCCGATCGACGTGCCGTCCGATATCTCCTCCGCCACTTTCTTCCTGGTGGCGGCAGCGATCACGCCGGGTTCCGATCTGGTGCTCGAGCACGTCGGCGTCAACCCGACCCGCATCGGCGTGATCAACATTCTCAAGCTGATGGGCGCCGATCTGCGCCTGGAAAATCCGCGCGAAGTCGGCGGCGAGCCGGTGGCCGATCTGCACATTCGTTATGCACCGCTCAAGGGTATCGACATTCCCGTCGATCAGGTGCCGCTGGCGATCGACGAGTTTCCGGCACTGTTCGTTGCCGCGGCCAACGCCGAGGGCACGACCCGTCTGCGCGGGGCCGAGGAGCTGCGGGTCAAGGAGTCCGACCGCATCCAGGCGATGGCCGATGGCCTCGAGATTCTGGGCGTCGAGACCACCGTCTACGATGACGGTATCGATGTGGTCGGTAGTGTCAGCGAGGGCCCGAATTATCAGGGCGGGCAGGTGGACAGTCTCGGTGACCACCGCATCGCCATGGCCTTCACCGTCGCCGCCTTGCGGGCCGGCGGACCGATAGCGATCGACGACTGCGCCAACGTGGCGACGTCGTTCCCCGGTTTCGTCGCGCTGGCCAACAAGGTGGGACTCGAGCTGACGGAGGTATCGGCATGACGACAGTGGCGCCGGTTCTGACCATCGACGGCCCGGGCGGGGCCGGGAAAGGGACGATCAGCCGCATGATCGCCGAGCACATGGGCTGGCACCTGCTGGACTCCGGTGCCCTCTATCGCCTGACGGCGCTGTCGGCGATGCGCAATGGCGTGGCGGTCGACGATGCCGAGGCGCTCTCCGTGCAGGCCCAGGAGCTCGACGTGGTGTTCGCCGTCGAGGATGGGGCAATGCAGATCCTGCTGGAAGGCGACGACGTGACCACGGCGATTCGCAGTGAAAGCGTCGGCAACGCGGCGTCCCAGGTAGCGGCGCTGCCGCCGGTTCGCGCCGCGCTGCTCCAGCGTCAGCGCGATTTCTGCAAGACGCCGGGGCTGGTCGCCGATGGACGTGACATGGGGACCGTGGTCTTCCCCGATGCACCGCTCAAGATCTATCTCACCGCCTCCGCCGAGGAGCGGGCGCGTCGACGCCTGCTGCAATTGCAGCAGGCGGGCGAAGATGCTAGACTCTCGACCCTTTTGGAAGAAATCCAAGCGCGCGACGCGCGCGATATGCAGCGCTCGGTGGCCCCGCTCAAGCCCGCTGAAGATGCGGTCGAGCTGGACACCACGCAGCTGGATATACCGGAAGTCGTGGAGCGTATCGAAACGCTGCTCGCCGAACGAAAGCTGGCCTGAGACCCACCGGTTTCAGGTCGGTTCTCCGGCAGAAGCCGACGACGCACTTCCGCTCCCGGGGCCCCTGGCAAGATGTCATGACGTGCAACGACCCGACTGAAAAGTCGCTGCAGGTCGAACCAGCGCCAACATCCCCAGGGATATGTCGATAAGGCCCGTGCTCGCTGGTGGTACGGAGGAAGACGGTACAACCGTCATCAACGTTGATCACGTAGGAATCACATGAGCGAAAGCTTTGCTGAGTTGTTTGAACAGTCTCTCCAGGACATCAACATGGAACCCGGTGCCATCGTCATGGCGACCGTGGTTGACATCGAAGGCGACTGGATCACCGTCAACGCCGGTCTGAAGTCCGAGGGGCAGATCCCCGCGGCGCAGTTCCGTGACGACAATGGCGAAATGACCATTGCTGTCGGTGACGAAGTCAAGGTGGCGCTGGAAGCCGTCGAAGACGGTTTCGGCGAGACCCGCCTGTCACGCGAGAAGGCCAAGCGCGCCGAAGCGTGGAAGGAACTGGAAGCGGCCTTCGAGAAGGACGAGATCGTCAAGGGCGTGATCAACGGCAAGGTCAAGGGCGGCTTTACCGTCGACGTCTCCTCCATTCGCGCCTTCCTGCCGGGCTCGCTGGTCGATGTGCGTCCGGTACGCGATACTGCGCACCTGGAGCACAAAGAGCTGGACTTCAAGGTCATCAAGCTCGACCCGAAACGCAACAACGTCGTCGTTTCCCGCCGTGCCGTTCTCGAAGCCGAGAACAGCGCCGAGCGCGAGGCGCTGCTGGCGACCCTGCAGGAAGGCCAGCAGATCAACGGTATCGTCAAGAACCTCACCGACTACGGCGCGTTCGTCGACCTCGGTGGCGTCGACGGCCTGCTGCACATCACCGACATGGCCTGGAAGCGAATCAAGCATCCGAGCGAGATCGTGGCTGTCGGCGACGAGATCAACGTCAAGGTCCTCAAGTTCGATCGCGAGCGCAACCGCGTATCTCTGGGCCTGAAGCAGCTGGGCGAAGATCCGTGGGTCAACATCGTCGACCGTTATCCGGAAGGCATGAAGGTCAACGCCCGCGTCACCAATCTGACCGACTACGGCTGCTTTGCCGAGCTGGAAGAGGGTGTCGAAGGCCTGGTTCACGTCTCTGAAATGGACTGGACCAACAAGAACATCCATCCGTCCAAGGTGGTTCAGGTCGGTGACGAAGTCGAAGTCATGATTCTCGACATCGACGAAGAGCGTCGTCGTATCTCCCTGGGTATCAAGCAGTGCACCACCAACCCGTGGGAAGACTTCAGCGGTCGCTACAACAAGGGCGACCGTGTTGCCGGCACCATCAAGTCGATCACCGATTTCGGTATCTTCATCGGCCTGGAAGGCGGCATCGACGGTCTGGTTCACCTCTCGGACATCTCCTGGAGCGAGACCGGCGAAGAAGCCGTTCGTCAGTTCAAGAAGGGCGATGAAGCGGAAGCGGTCATCCTGTCGATCGATCCGGAGCGTGAGCGCATCTCGCTGGGTATCAAGCAGCTCGAGTCCGATCCGGTCTCCGAGTTCCTGGCTGTCAACGACAAGGGTGCCGTGGTCACTGGCCGCATCATCGAAGTCGATGCCAAGGAAGCCCATGTCGAGCTGGCGACTGACGTCGTGGCCGTGCTCAAGGCGTCCGAGATCAGCGCCGATCGCGTCGAAGATGCGCGCAACGTGCTGAACGAAGGCGATAGCGTCGAAGCCAAGATCGTCAACGTGGATCGCAAGAGCCGCGTCATCAACCTCTCCATCAAAGCCAAGGATCAGGTCGATACGCGTCGCAGCATGGGTAAACTGCGCGATCAGGATGTCGAGCCCAACGGCCCGACCACCATCGGTGATCTGATCAAGCAGCAGATGGGCCAGGACTGATTCATCGAATCCGGTCCTGCCGAACAAAAACAGCGCCTACGGGCGCTGTTTTTTTTGGTGCCGCCGTTCAGCCGACCGTGCCAGCCGCTGGCAACGCTCGGAAGATTGATGGAAAACGCGTGGCCTCGGTGCCGAGATCAGCGGCCGAACCAGGTTCGGAAGCGTGGCGACGAAGTGGGTGGCTGATGGGTGACGGAAAGGTGCCGGACCGCTTGCCCCAGCGGAGCGCCGATGGCCTGGAGATGGTGTCGGCAGAGGCGCTGGTCGAGGGCGCCGGGGCACTGCGCCATCAACAGACCGCAGTGGTAGATCGCCTCCTCGAGCGGTGCGTGGACGGGCTTGAACGGTGAGGCACTGCGGCGGCAGCGTTGCAGTTCGCCCAGCAGCATCTGCAGGGTCTGTGCGTCCAGCCAGCAGCGGCTGCTGTCATCGCTCCGGGTCATGACCGAGCTCTCGATGGCCTGGAAGGAGACCTGAAGAAAGACGCAGGTGTAGTAGAGCTGGGAGCGTTCGGAAGTCATCGCCGTCATCGCTTTTTGATGAGATCGATTCCCATTCTCTATCTGGCCGGTCTGACTGTCAAAGGACTTTGCCTGCTGATCTAGCCGTCTCGGCTTGAACCTTCCAGTGCATTGAGTACACCACGCAGAATCGAAAGCTCCTTGCGACTGGGCTCGGCGCGGGTGAACAGTGCGCGGAGGTGAGCCTCGGTCCTGGCGTGGGGCTGCGTCAGGAATCCGGCGCTGTCCAAGGCGCGGTGCAGGTGGGTGTAGAAGTGGTCCAGTTGCTCCATCGTCGGATAAGGGCCATTGGCCTTGGGCATCTGCTGTGCTTCCCCCTGGATACGGGATTGGCGGAACGCCTCGTAGGCCACGATCTGCACGGCCTGGGAGAGGTTGAGCACGCCATAGTCCGGGTTGGCAGGGATGTTCAGCTGATGCGTGCAGTGGCCGATCTCCTCGTTGGTCAATCCATATCGCTCCCGCCCGAAAACGATGGCGACCGGCCCCTCCGGCAGGCGGCGCCACAGTTCGGCGGCCATCTGGTCCGGTTGATGGTAGCAGGGCAGTGGCAGGCTGCGCAGTCGGGCGCTGGCGCCGATGACCTGTACGCAGTCGCCAATCGCCGCCGACAGGGAGTCGACGACACGACAACCCTCGACGAGATCGGCAGCGCCAGCGGCAAGGCGGGTGGCCTCCTCATCGGGAAACTGGCGTGGGGCGACCAGGACCAGGTCGCTCAGGCCCATGGTCTTCATCGCGCGCGCGCTGGCACCGATATTGCCGGGGTGGAACGTCTGGACGAGAACGATGCGAATGCGATCCAGCATGCGCGAAAAACTCCTGCGGGCAAGAATTCGGGGTGTCGCCGAAGGCTTCCGGGCGAGCCGAAGGCCCAGCCGACTCGGCAACAAAAAAGCCCCGCCAGAAGGCGGGGCTTTCCATGATACCTGAAAGGATCAGGCGGTGGCGGGGCAGTGATTACATCATGCCGCCCATGCCACCCATGCCGCCCATGTCCGGAGCGCCGCCACCTGCCGGTGCGTCGTCCGGATCTTCGGCCACCATGGCTTCGGTGGTGATCATCAGGCCGGCGACGGAAGCCGCGGACTGCAGCGCGGTGCGTGTCACCTTGGCCGGATCGAGGACACCCATTTCGAACAGGTCGCCGTATTCGCCGGTCTGCGCGTTGTAGCCGAAGTTGCCTTCGCCTTCCTTGACGCGATTGACGATGACGGAAGCCTCTTCGCCTGCGTTGGTGACGATCTGACGCAGCGGGGATTCCATGGCGCGAAGCGCGATGGCGATACCGTGGGTCTGGTCTTCGTTGTCACCGGTCAGGCCCTGGATCAGGGTCAGGACGCGAACCATGGCGGTACCGCCACCAGGCACGACGCCTTCCTCGACCGCAGCGCGAGTGGAGTGCAGGGCGTCTTCGACGCGAGCCTTCTTCTCCTTCATCTCGAACTCGGTCGCCGCACCGACGCGGATCACGGCAACGCCGCCGGCCAGCTTGGCGACGCGTTCCTGCAGTTTCTCGCGATCGTAGTCGGAAGAGGTCTCTTCGATCTGCGCGCGGATCTGTGCGACACGCGATTCGATGTCGGACTCGACGCCGGCACCATCGATGATGGTGGTGTTCTCCTTGGACATGGTGATGCGCTTGGCGCTGCCCAGGTGGTCGAGGTTGGCCTGTTCGAGGCTGAGACCGACTTCTTCGGAGATCACGGTGCCGCCGGTCAGGATCGCGATGTCCTGCAGCATGGCCTTGCGACGATCGCCGAAGCCGGGCGCCTTGGCCGCAGCCACCTTGACGATGCCGCGCATGTTGTTGACGACCAGCGTCGCCAGCGCTTCGCCTTCGATGTCTTCGGCGATGATCGCCAGCGGCTTGCCGGCCTTGGCGACGGCTTCCAGTACCGGGAGCAGTTCGCGGATGTTCGAGACTTTCTTATCGACCAGCAGGAGGTAGGGGTCTTCGAGCTCGACCGCCATGGTGTCCTGGTTGGTGACGAAGTACGGGGAGAGATAGCCGCGATCGAACTGCATCCCCTCGACGACTTCCAGCTCGTCCTCGAAGCCGCGACCTTCGTCGACGGTGATGACGCCTTCCTTGCCGACTTTCTCCATCGCTTCGGCGATGATCTCACCGATGCGCGCATCTCCGTTGGCGGAGATGGTACCGACCTGAGCGATGGCCTTGGCGTCGGTGCAGGGTACGGAGAGCGCCTGGATATGCTTGACGGCCTCGACGACGGCCTTGTCGATGCCGCGCTTGAGATCCATCGGGTTCATGCCGGCGGCGACGCCTTTCAGCCCTTCGTTGACGATGGACTGGGCCAGTACGGTGGCGGTGGTGGTACCGTCACCCGCGGCATCGGAAGTCTTGGAGGCGACTTCCTTGACCATCTGGGCGCCCATGTTCTCGAACTTGTCCTTCAGTTCGATCTCCTTGGCCACGGAAACGCCGTCCTTGGTGACGGTCGGCGAGCCGAAGGATTTCTCCAGTACGACGTTGCGACCTTTCGGCCCGAGCGTCGCCTTTACCGCGTCGGCGAGAACGTTGACGCCACGTGCCATGCGCTTGCGAGCATCATCAGAGAACTTGACTTGTTTAGCTGCCATTGTTCGATCTTCCTAATGTAATGCGTGAAATCGTGATGAATCGTCTAGCTTCGGCCGATCAGCCTTCGACGACGGCCAGGATGTCGCTTTCGCTCATGATCAGGACTTCTTCACCGTCGACCTTCTGTTTCTCGACGCCGAAGCCTTCCTTGAAAATCACGGTGTCGCCAACCTTGACGTCCAGTGCGCGAACTTCGCCGCTCTCGAGGATACGGCCATTGCCCACTGCCAGGACTTCACCGCGTGTCGGCTTCTCCTGGGCACTGCCCGGAAGCACGATGCCGCCAGCAGTTTTCTGCTCTTCTTCTTTGCGACGTACGATGACGCGATCGTGCAAGGGACGGATTTTCATTGCTCACGTTCTCCTGATGGTTGCATGTTACAAATGCACGTTCCCACATGAGCCAGGCTCAAGGGGCGAAGGCTTGCGCCTTCCGGTTAATGGGCCTGACGGCCTAAAGCTGTCGCTGCTGCCTTGATTGGGTCTGGCCAGCCGGTTTCAAGGGGCGGCCTGAAAATTTTATCGCCGGGCGGCGGCAAGGTAGGGCGCTTCATTGGTCCTTGCCGAGATACTCTCCCTCGATGGGATTGGCACCATCGCCGGCTCGACCACCGCTGGCAGGGTTTTCCGAATCTCTTCGATGGACGTTCCAGTCGCCGGGGATTTCCGCCCCCTTCGAGCCGCTCCCACTGCGGCGGGCGGACCAGCGACGCCATAGCTGGCCGCTGCCGGGGATCAGGCATGCTAGGCCCACGATATCGGAAAGAAAACCGGGTGCTATCAACAGGATGCCCGCCAATACGAACGAGGCGCCCGCCATGATCTCGGCGGAGGGAATTTCACCGGCTGCCACGCGGACACGGGCCCGCTGAAGCGTGAGCAGGCTCTCGCGGCGAATCAGATGAACACCGAGGGCACCACTGGCGACGATCCACAACAGGCTGGTCAGCAGGCCTAGCCTGGCTCCCAGCGTGAAGAGTACGGCGAAGTCCGCTATCGCGAATAGGGCGATGAGGATGAGCAGGGGCATGATGTCTCCGTCGTTGGCACTGCCAATCAGGCAAGATGGAGACTAACGAGGGAATTGCAAGCTTGGACACCCCGGGGCCGACGAGAAGCCGGCCCCGGAGCCGGGATCACAGTGTTGCCTTCTCGGAGAGGTTGGCCACCGTGGCTTCGCCGATGCCATCGACGCGGGTCAGGTCCTCCAGGCTTTTGTAGTCGCCGTTGGCTTTCCGATCGTCGACGATCGCCTGAGCCTTGACCGCGCCGATGCCGGGCAGCGTCGTCAATGCCTCGACCGACGCCTCGTTGATATTGACGGGGGCATCCTGGGCAAGCGCGGGGAGGGCGATGAAACTGAACAGCGAGAACAGTGCGGCACGGAGCAGAGTCTTCATGGCGATCTCTCTTTTGATATCGGTGAGTGAAGGCCGGTGTCATTCCACACCGCCCGTCATTACCTTGTATCGACGCTGCTCCGCGATTTTTTATCGGAAAAAAGCGATCATTCTTGTCAGTCAATTTCTACTCAATCTGGCTAAAGTAGCTGGCGCGGATATGGCGGGAGCGACCTATCCCATTGCGGTGTCAGGTATACTCCCGCACGAATTCGACTGCTGGAGACGACCATGCCCGCCCCGGAATCGCCACTCATCATTGCGCTCGACTACGCTGAACTGGGTGCGGCGCTGCAACTGGCCGACGCGCTCGATCCCGTCCGTTGCCGCGTCAAGGTCGGCAAGGAGCTGTTCACCCGTGCAGGGCCGGCGGCCGTCGAGGCGCTGCATCGGCGGGGCTTCCAGGTCTTCCTGGACCTGAAGTTTCACGACATCCCCAATACGGTCGCCGGTGCGGTGGAAGCCGCCGCCGACCTGGGCGTGTGGATGGTCAACGTGCACGCTTCCGGCGGCCGCCGAATGATGGAAGCGAGCGCCGAGCGATTGGCGAAGCGCGGACTCGAGACGCATCTCATCGCGGTCACCGTGCTGACCAGCATGACCGACGACGAGCTCCAGGAAACCGGCGTCACCGACAGTGCCCTGGCTCAAGTCGAGCGGCTGGCCAGGCTGACCCAGGAGAGCGGGCTGGATGGGGTCGTCTGCTCGGCGCGCGAGAGCGCCCGGCTGCGCGAGCTTTGCGGGGCGGGGTTCCTCAAGGTGACGCCGGGGATTCGCCCCGCCAGCGCGGCGCAGGGAGATCAGCGACGGGTGATGACCCCCGATGCAGCGATGGCGGCCGGCAGCACGCACCTGGTCATCGGTCGAGCGGTGACCCAGGCCGCCGATCCCATGGCGGCACTGGCCGACATCGAGCATACCTTGGCAAACGGGTCGTGATCATTCGCCTTCCAGGCCCGTTACCGGCTTGCTGGTGCCCCAGCTGCGGCAGCGGGGACACTGCCAGTGGAGTTGTTCGGCGCCGAAGCCACAGCGCTGACAGCGGTGCCTCGGCCGGGTACTCAGCAACTGCCGGGTGTGCTGCTTGAGAAGCTCCAGCCGATCCCGCTCCGCGGGATCGCTATCGTCCAGATAGAGGTCCATCAGGTAGTCGACGCCACGCAGGCTGGGGTGGTCGCGCAACTGGTCGCTGACGAACGCGCAGGCGATCTCCGTGCCCTGGCGATGTCTCAGCGTGTCCGCTGCCATCATGACGACCGAGGTCTGTGGGTCGCGTTGCAGCTGTTTCTCCAGGAACTGCCACCAGCCGTCGTCGTCATCGAGCAGCCGATAGGCATTTCGCAGCGGCTCCAGCACGATGGCGGTGAAGCTCGGATCCTGTTCGGGAACCCGCTGCCAGCATCGGGCTGCATCGCGATAGTGGCCGATATCCCACTCGAGCTGGCCCAGCATCCAGTTGGCACGAACGCAGCGCTCATCGGTATGCAGTGCCTGCTTCAATGCCTTTCGGGCCAGTGACGGGCTGCTTTCGATGCGGTGCCTGCTGGCCAGCTCGCAATGCCAGTGTGCCGCCGCGCGCCGAATGTCGGCATCCTGGCGCACCAGTTGCGGTTGGGCGGCGTCGAGCGCCTGGGCCCACTCCTTCTCGCGTTCGAACAGGTCGACGAGTAGACGTCTGGCGGCGAGCTTCTGATCGTCGTCGACCTGGCTCTTCTGCAACGACAGCAGTAGCCGCTCGGCTCGATCGAGCAGCCCGAGGTTGAGGAAGTCGCGAGAGAGTTCCAGCTGCACCTGGCCACTTTGCGATGGCGTCAGCGCGGGCCTGGCCAGCAGGTTCTGGTGGATGCGAACGGCGCGATCGGCTTCACCGCGCGACCGATAGAGATTGCCCAGGGCGATATGCGTCTCGACCGTGTCGCTGTTGACCTCCAGCGCCTGGGTGAAGGTCTCGATCGCACGGTCCGGCTGCTCGTTGAGCAGATAATTGAGGCCAACGAAATAGTCTTTCGGCAGCGTGCCGCGTGACGTCCCGGTGCGTGGCCGGCTCCGGCCCCGGCCCGATTCCCAGCGCCCCAGCAACCAGCCGATGGCGATGGCTGCCACCAGCAGCGCCAGCAGCAGAACATCGCTCATTCAGGTGCTTTCCTTGAACTCCTGCGTCCGTAGACGATCGAGTTCTTTGCGCTGTTGCTGATTGTGACGCTGGGCACGGGTCAACAGGGTGCGCAGGCGAAGGTACATCCCCGTCATTGCCAGCATGCCGAGAATCACGCCACAAGCCAGGGCGACCAGGAGCCACAGCGACAACGAGGCGGGAGGGAGCTGCACCCAGATCAAGTCCAGCGGCAGTGGCTGCTGGTTGTTGACGGCAAACAGGATGCCGAGCAGCAGTACGACGATCAGGATGATGGCGAGAATGACGCCTTTGAGCCAGCGCATAGTGATTCCTGGTGACGCACCGCGACTGCCCGGGTCGTGATCGGTCATCGCGGTGGCATCCGTCGATTCGCACGACGGGTGCAATGACTTGGGAGGTCAGTAGCCCAGCGCGCGGCTGGCATTGACCTGTTCGCGTAGTTCCTTGCCCGGCTTGAAGTGCGGGACGTATTTTCCGTCGAGATCGACGGGATCGCCGGTCTTGGGATTGCGCCCGGTTCTAGGCTCGCGAAAATGCAGTGAAAAACTGCCGAATCCGCGAATCTCCACACGTCCGCCGTCCGCGAGTGCGTTGGTGATATCGTCGAGAATGACGCGCACTGCCGCTTCGACCTCCTTCGCCGATAGCTCGGGGCGACGGGTGGCGATCTGTTCGATCAATTCAGACTTTGTCATCGACATTCTCCGTGAGGCCTCTGCCAGGCGGTGAAGAACCGCGCAATGGGCGTCCGACGTCTGTTATTGTCGCTTCAGCATACTTCGCAACTTTCGAGAAAACAACGCATTAGCCGGGTGGGTCGGGTGAGTGAATAGTGACTGGCAACTCCCTCGGGTATAATGCGGCGCCATACAGTCATTCAGCCCACCGGATCGAGGGTAGTCCATGTCAGACAACGAAGATGTCACGCGTCGGCGGCTTTACTGGCATTCACGGCGCGGCATGTGGGAACTGGATCTGCTGCTGATGCCATTTCTCGAAGATCGCTATGACCAACTGACGCCTTCGGACCAGGTGCTTTACCGGGAGCTGCTGGCCAGCGAGGACCAGGATCTCTTCACCTGGCTGATGCGGCGCGAGTGGCCCCAGGACGCCGAGTTGCGCCGTCTCGTCAAAATGATCGTCGAACATGCAGAGACCACCGACAACAGTCGTCGTCAGGCGCTCTAGGCTGTCGCTGGCTTGCCAGGCGTTGCTGGCGCTGGCGTTGGCCGGCTACGCGGGGTGGTGGGTCGACGGTCGGGCTGCCGTCCCGATAGTGCTGGTGGCGCTGACCGTCACCGGCTGGCGGTACCGGTCGACGCCCAGGCAGTATCATCTGCGATGCGTGCAGAGCGGGGAGCGGTCAGTCTGGGAGAGCTCGGCCGATGCCCGGGCCTGGCAGCCCGAAACCTGCCGGCTGGTACGCCTCGGGCCGCTACTCTCGGCGATCGATCTCTCCGGCCGCCGCCTGTGGCTGTGGCCAGATAGCAGCGACGCCCATTCGCTGCGCCATTTGCGCGAGACGCTGTCCAGCCGGTTCGAGTGACCGTGATTCCGCGGCCCGAACGAGAAGACGGCCCCGTGAGGTATCACGGGGCCGTCCTGATCGAGCTATCGCCGGGTGACGAGGCGTCGTTCAGCGGCGCCCGACGAAGAATCCGATGGCGAATCCGGCCAGCGCGGCGACGCCGATGCTGCTCCAGGCATTGCGGTGAACGTAGTCATCGGTTTCGCGCCAGGCCTCTTCCGCGTGCTCAGCCAGTTCGTGGCTGACATCGTCCGCCCGATGCCGCGCGCGCTCCAGACCCTTGCGACCTCGACGCTTGGCATCTCGATAGTAGTTCCGGCTCTCTTCCCGATAGTTGCGGCTCATGGATCATCCTTAATCATTGGTCGATGATGATGGTGGGTCAGGGCAATAGATTCGTTCTGTTGGCTCGAGCCGTCAACGCCGGCTCAGCATCAGCGTCAGCAAGGCGCCGCCCAGCGCGGCGATACCGACGCTCTGCCAGGGTTTGCGCTGCACGAATTCGTCGCAGCTTTCGCAGGTGTCGCTGATCTGTTCGTCCAGGCGCTGGCGTGAGCGGTTCGCCCAGCTGTCCTGCGGAAGATAGGCGGTGGCGTGGGGAGGCGGCTCGTCGATGCTCTCCTCGAGAGGGTCGTCCTGCGACGTCAGTGCAGGTTCCTCCCGGATCGGATCATCCCCCAGCCGGGGCGCACGCTCGGCAGCCGCCGCCATATCCTCATCGATACGGTTGGTCTCGTCTTCCTTGTCGTCACGATGGAACAGGCTCATGGTCATCCCTCCGGTGCGGTGGACAGGCCCTAGAGAAGTGTAGTTGCAATTCCATGACTCGCTAGGGCCTTTCTCGCGTCGGCGCATCGAGATTCAGCTCTCGCTCCAGACGCTGGCCGACATCGCCGGGTGAGCCGGTATGCCGCGCAAGCATGTCATAGGCGACCGGAACGATGAACAGTGTCAACAGGGTGGCGACGGCGACGCCGCAGAAGATCACGGTACCGATGACGATGCGCGATTCGGCGCCGGGACCGAAGGCCAGGATCAGCGGTATGGCGCCAGCCATGGTGGTGACGGTCGTCATCAGTATCGGCCGCAGTCGGGTCACGGCCGCTTCGACCAGCGCATCCGAGAACGCCGCTCCCTCGTCGCGCAGCTGATTGGCGAATTCGACGATCAGGATGCCGTTCTTGGCCGCCAGACCCACCAGGACCACCAGCCCGACCTGGCTATAGATGTTGAGGGACTGGCCGCTGGCCCACAGGCCGAGCAGGGCGCCACTGATCGCCAGTGGCACCGTGAACATGATGACCAGCGGATGGATGAAGCTCTCGAACTGGGCCGCCAGAACCAGGAACACCACGACGATGCCCAGCGCGAGCAGGAAGGTGGTGGCGCCACTGGCCTCCTGATAATCCCGCGAAGGGCCCTTGTAGTCGATGACCGCCTCGCTGGGCAACTCCTCGTCGGCGATTCGCTGCAGGTAGGCCAGCGCGTCGCCCATGGCGGTACCGTTCTGAAGGTTGGCCTCCAGCGTGATGGCCCGCATCCGGTTGAACCGGTTGAGCTCGCTGGCGCCCGCGAACTCGGAGACGGACACCAGACTCGCCAGCGGAATCAGCTCGCCGCTGACCGCCGAGCGTACCTGCACGTTGTCCAGGGTGCTCGGGGCGCGCTGGCGTTCGCGCTCTCCCTCGAGAATGACGTCGTACTCCTCGCCGTTGTCGACGTAGGTCGTGACGTTGCGTCCGCCGAATAGCGTCTCGAGGGTGTTGCCGATGGTGCTGACGGTCACGCCCAGGGCGGCTGCGCGGTTGTAATCGATCCGGATGCGAAGCTGTGGCTGGGTCTCCTTGTAGTCGCTGTCCACCGCCTCGAGTCCGCCATTACCGTCCTTACGGATACGCTCGAGCAGGCGGTCGCGCCAGTCGACCAGTTGATCGTAGGTGCTGCCGCCGATCACGAACTGGACCGGCTTCTCGACTCTGCCGCCGAAGCCCTGGCGCATGACCGGCGTGGCGGTCACGCCGGGCAGGTCCCCGAGTCGCTGCCTGACATCGGCCATGATCTCCCACGCCGAACGCCGGTCGCCCCAGTCGTTGAGGGTGACGATGGCCATGCCGTCGTTGAAGTTCTCGACATTGCCGAAGCCGCGCGGACCACGGATCGAGACCTGGTTGATGTCGCCGGCGTCGACCAGGGACATCAGGCGGGTCTCTATCTCGTCATAGTAATCCTGCATGTAATGGAAGGTCGCGCCGGGTGGCCCTTCGATCAGCACGAAGAAGGCGCCGCGATCTTCCCGGGGCGTGTACTCGTTGGGCAACTGCTGGAACAGCCAGGCGGTGAGGGCCAGGACGAGGGCAAACAGCCCGACAACGAGCCAGCGGAAACGCAGCGCCCGGCACAGCCAGCGCCGGTAGGTCGTCTGCGAACGGTCCAGCAGCCATTGCACCCCTCGGCTGATGCGGCTTTCGTGCATCCGCGGGTTGAGCAGCTTCGAGCACAGCATCGGTGCCAGCGACAGTGCGACCAGGCAGGAAAGCCCGACGGCGGCAGCGAGCGTCAAGGCGAACTCCGAGAACAGGCGTCCGATATCCCCCCGCAGCAGGCTCAACGGAATGAATACCGTGATCAGCACCAGGGTGGTGGCTATCACCGCAAAGCCGATCTGGCGCGTACCGCGATAGGCCGCCACCAGGGGCGTCTCGCGATGGACCACCATGCGCCGATGGACGTTCTCGATGACCACGATGGCATCGTCGACGACCAGGCCGATCGCCAGGACCAGCGCCAGCAGCGTCAGCAGGTTCAGCGTGAAACCGAACAGGGCCAGAAAGATGAAGGTGCCGATCAGCGATATCGGCACCGTCACCGCCGGCACCAGGGTGGTGCGCACGTTGCCGAGAAAGAGGAAGATCACCACCACGACCAGCCCCATGGCGATGAACAAGGTGGAGACGACCTCGTGGAGGGCACCTGACACGAACACCGACGAATCGAAGTTGAGCGACAGCTGCATGGCGTCCGGCAGCGTCGGCTGCAGCCGGGCCATTTCCGCCTTGGCGCCATTGGCGACCTCCAGCACGCTGGCGGTGGACTGCTTGATCATGCCCAGGCCGACCATGGGCACTTCGTTGCCGCGGTAGAGCGAGCGCTCCTCGACGGAGCCGACCTCCACGCGGGCGACGTCCGCCAGCCGCACCAGATAGCCGTCGTCCCCCCGCGCGATCACCAGATTCTGGAAGTCGGTGGCGGTGGTGAAACTGCGCGGGATGCGCAGCGTGAACTGGCGGTCGCGGGATTCGAGGAAGCCGGCCGGCAGTTCGACGTTTTCATCCTCGAGCGCGTCGGCGATGTCGTCGACGGTCAACTGGCGTGCGGCCAGGGCATTGCGGTCGAGCCAGACCCGCATCGCGTACTCCTTGCCGCCGCTCAGGCGGACCCGGGCGACGCCGTTCTGGGTCGAGAAGCGGTCGACGAGATAGCGGTTGGCGTAGTCGGTGAGCTCCGGGATGGTATAGCCCTCGCCGGAGAGCGACAGCCAGATGATGACGTCGTCGCTGCTGTCGCTCTTCTCGATCTCGGGTGGTTCGGCCTGGTCGGGCAGGTTGTCGGCCACCGACGAGATGCGGTCGCGAATATCGTTGGCGGCCCCGTCGATGTCGCGGTCCAGCGAGAACTCGACGTCGATCTCCGATTCGCCGTCGGCGCTGCTGGATTCGATCGAGACGATACCCTCGATACCGGCGATGCGGTCCTCCAGCAGTTGGGTGATCCGGGTCTCGACCACGCTGGCGGAGGCGCCGGGATAGTTGGTCTCGATGCTGACGATCGGCGGATCGATCGCCGGATATTCCTGCAGCGGCAGGCGCTCCATGGCCAGCAGGCCGAAGGCGATCAGCAACAGCGAGACGACCGTCGCGAAAACCGGGCGGCGAATCGATAGATCGGAAATCCGCATCAGTCGTTCGCCCGGGATTCGATGGCGCGGCGCTGACGCTCCAGCACATCCTTGATGTCGCCCTCACCGACATTTTCCGCGATCAGCTCGACCGGGTCCCCCTCGCGTACCTTGAGCGTGCCGTGGGTCACGATTCGCTGCCCTTCATCGAGACCCTCGACGATCTCGACATCTCCCTGCCGGCGCTCGCCGGTGGTGACTTCCCGGCGCGTCACACGGGTCGGCTGGCCCGGCTCGATCAGCCAGACCGTCTGGCGTTCGCCGTCCGGGACCAGCGCGCTTTCCGGGATCGTCAACGCCTCTCGAGCGGGCTGGTTCAACCGCACTTCCATCAGCATGCCCGGAAGCAATTGGCCGTCGGGGTTGGGCAGGTTGGCGCGGACCACCAGGCTGCGTGAGATGGGGTCGATGCGCGTCCCGAGGGTGGCGACCTCGGCGCGGAAGACCTGGTCCGGGTAGCTCGGGGTCGTGGCGCTGAGCGTCAGGCCGGGGTGGAGCACCGACAGCAGCGTCGCCGGGACGGTGAAATCGAGTTTCATGGTGTCCAGCTTGTCGAGCGTGACCAGCTCGGTGCCGGGTGTGACCAGGGCGCCCACGCTGATCTCGCGCAACCCCACCGTGCCCGCGAAGGGCGCCTGCAAGCGATGGTCGGCGAGTCGTGCGCGGATGGCATCGATTTCGGCTTCGCTCTGCTTGACCAGTGCCGCGTTGTCCTCGAGCGTGGCGCGCACACCCAGGTTGCGATCCTGAAGCTGCTGTGCCCGGCCGAGTGCACTCCGGCGTTGGCCGAGCAGCGCCTGGGCGGCGCGGAGTTCGGCCTGTGCCTGGGCGTCGTCCAGCTGCACCAGCCACTGACTGGCCGCCACTTCGTCACCGTCCTCGAAGTTGAGCGCGCTGATGGTGCCGGTGAGCGTGGACGAGAGGGTGACGCTCTCGTCGGCTCTCAAGGTTCCCAGCGCCTCCACCGGATCCTGCCAGGTCGACGCCACTACCGTGGCACCGATCACGGCGACTGGCGGCGTCTCCTGGGCGCTTGCGGTGGTCGGGCCCGGCAACCACGTCGCTAGCACGCAGAGGAGCAGCGCCAGCAGGGGCGGTAAGCGGTTTTCGCGTCCGAGCGTAAAGCGCTCACGATCTGCCGATTTCGTTGTCATGATTAGCGGATTCTTGTCAGCGTTGCATTGGGCGGGCGAGTGCGCGCCACTCGTTAGTACCTGAACGACCGGCGAATGAAAAGGGCATCTCGAAAAACGCCTCTGTTAGAATGCCTGCCCATTCAGCGAGGCAAGTGCGGTGTGGAGATGAAAACCTACGATGTCGTCGTCATCGGCGCAGGCGCGGCGGGCTTGATGTGCGCGCTGACGGCGGGTTACCGCGGCCTTCGCGTACGGGTCGTCGATCATGCCGGCAAGGCGGGAAAGAAAATTCTGATGTCCGGCGGTGGGCGCTGCAATTTCACCAATCTCGCCACCACGCCGGCGCATTTCTTTTCGGGCAACCCGCACTTCTCGATCTCGGCGCTGAAACGCTACACGCCGCACCATTTCGTCGAGCTGGTCGAGCGGCACGGTATCGAGTACGTCGAGAAGGCGCCCGGCCAGTTGTTCTGTGCGCAGTCGGCAAAGGAGATCGTCTCCATGCTGCTGACCGAGTGCGAATGGGCGGGCGTGGAAGTCTCCCTCTCCACGACGGTGGGCAGCGTCGAGCGCCTGGGTGAGGGGATGCGGCTGGAGATAGATGGCCGCAAGACCGAGGCCGGGGCGGTGGTGGTCGCCACTGGGGGCCTGTCCGTCCCGACCCTCGGCGCCAGCGGTTTCGGCTACGATCTGGCGCGCCAGTTCGGGCTGGCCGTGACCGAGACCCGGGCGGCACTGGTGCCCTTCACGGTGACCTCGCGATGGAAAGAGTCGCTGGCCTCGCTCTCGGGCCTGTCCTGTCCCGTGGCGGTCAGCTGCGGCGACGGCACCTACCGTGAACCGTTGCTGTTCACCCATCGCGGTCTGTCCGGGCCGGCGATGCTCCAGGCCTCGAGCCACTGGCAGCCGGGCATGACGGTGGCGATCGACTGGCTGCCCCTGATCCCGGTCGCGGAGACCCTGGCCGACCTTCGCCGACGCGCACCGCGGCGGCGGCTAGGCAGCTGGCTGGGGGAGGCGCTACCCAAGCGTCTCTCCCAGGCGCTGATCGAGTGGCAGGCATGGCAGGACCGGCCGCTGGCCGAACTGTCCAACGCCGATATCGACGCCGTGGCGAGCGGGCTCAAAGCGTGGCAGTTCAAGCCGGCGGGGACGGAAGGGTGGCGTACCGCGGAGGTGACCATGGGCGGGGTCGACACCGCAGCGGTGTCGTCGAAGACGTTTGCCGTCAACGCAATCCCCCAGCTCTACTTCATCGGTGAAGTGCTGGACGTCACCGGGCAGCTGGGTGGCTTCAATTTCCAGTGGGCCTGGTCATCCGGCGTGGCGTGTGGTCAGGCGCTCTGACGCCGAACCAGAGGCGGCCACTGTCTCCAGTGGCCGCGACGCCAGGGTGGCAAAGGCGGCTTGCGCCCGCGGCTAGCGGTTTTTCCCGCGGGTCGCCCGGTAAAGCGCCCGACCGCGGTTGTACATCATGAATCCGGTCAGTGCCCGCCTGAACAGGCGGCCGGTGGAGCGTGGCTTGCGCGCGCTGCGCATCGCCAACAATCCCCCGGCCGCCATCAGCGGAACGCGCCAGCTCATCATCTTGTTCCAGGCATTGTCGATCGGTGCCGTGGCGTCACGCCATTCGCGCATGGCGGCGGTCATGTCCAGGCGTTGCTGGAGTATCTCGTCCTCGAGCTCGTCCAGTTGCCGTTGGCGGGAACGTTCAGTCATGGGAGTGCCCCAGTGCCTGGCGATCGCGATCCAGGTGATGCAGGGTCGCGGCCATCAACTTGCGCTGCTTGGCGACTCGCTTGGCGGAGAAGATCAAGACCCCCGCCAGGATGAAAAGCGCCGCCGAGCAGATCCCGATCGCCTGCAGGCGGTGCTCTTCCCAGTAGACCACCACGATCAGCAGGAGCAGCATTCCGATCGCGAACGACAGCACGATCAGGCCTGCACCCGCCAACAGCAGCAGCGTCAGCATTCGGTCTCGCTCCGCCTCCCACTCGACCACGGCGAGACGCAGTCGCGTCTGGCCGGTGGCGATGAGATTGGCGATCAGCCGTCGCCCGGCGGAAATCACGTTTTCAGCCGGCCCCGCCATCAGCGACGTCCCAGCAGCAGTCCCAGAACCACGCCCGCCGCGGCGCCGATGCCGATGCTGGTCCAGGGGTTTTCATGCACGTAGCGATCGGTGGCATCGACCTGCTCCTTGGCGCTGGAGTAGAGGGCTTCTCCACGAGCTTCCAGACGCTCCCGGGTGGCATGCAGGCGTTGCTGAGCGCGTTCGCGCATTTCGGAGATATTGCTGCGGGAGTCGTCCGCTGTCGCGTGGATCAGCTCCTCGACGGTGTGGGACAGGTTGCGCAGGTCTTCCTTGAGCTGCTCGGTAGAGGCTTCGCGTTCACGCTCGGGACCGTTGCCGCCGATGGATTGCATGGTCATGGTCGTCATCCTTTGACAGTCGAGTGGCATGGTTGGAACAGACAGGCTTCAGCATAGACAGGCTAGCTGTCGGCATCAACGCGTACCGGGGATCCCGGCCAAAAAGGTGTTGATGCTGAAGCCGAGGCCGAAACGCTGCACGTCGTGGTTGTAGTCGATCAGGCTCTCCCCGTAGCCCTTGTAGTACTGCAGATAGCCGCGCACCTTGCCGAACAGCGGGAAGGAGTAGTCGAGTTGGCCACCATAGTGCGCCTTGCCCGGGTTGCCACGAACCATCAACGAGACCTCCTGGTCTCCGAAGGCGCGCACCAGGGTCAGGTCGCCGTAGCCGATGTAGTTCTCCAGGTCCGGATTGTCGTCGTCCTTGTCGTTTTCCGGGATACGCCAGTGTGGGGCGACACTGAAGGCCCAGTCGCCGCGCTGGAATATCGATTCGCCGTAGATTCGGTTCCAGCTTCGGGACAACGGATCCGAGCGTCCGTTGGACTGGTGCGCGAAGCCGACGCGATTGATGGTGTTGGTCCATCCCAGCACCGTCCAGCGGTTATCGAAGCTGACGAAGCCCTCGGGCTCGTAGTTGGTCTCGCGAAAGGGGGCGGAAGCCTCGGAATTGTAGGCCTGCCACCAACTGCGCTGGGTGTAGGCGAAATAGAGGTCGCCGTTGTCGCCGAACATGTCGTCGAGCAGCTTCACCTTGAAGCTCAACTGGAATTTGATCTCCGACTTGTCGACATTGCCCTCCGAGGTGATCTCCCGGAAATCCGACTCGTCCGGGTTGCTGTTGTAAGTCCATGGCAGGATGTAGTTGCGTCGATAGGTGGTGATCGCCAGCGGATTCTCGGCAGTTTCCGCCTCGAGGTTACGGCGCACTTCCGCCTGGTCGTTCGCTTGCTGGACCGGGTCGCTGCTGGTGCTTGAATCCTGAGCCACTGCCAAGGACGTGGCCGCCATTCCCAGGAGAAGAATGCCGGTATGGCGCAGCGAACGAATGGGCGTCATAAGACTGTCCTGTCAAGATGATCCAATGGGGAGAAGCGCGATCGGACTGATGAGAATCAGGCTTCCTGTCGGGTAGTGACGATTTCTAGCATGTCGTCGACTTAATTCAAACTCGCTCCGCGCGCCAAGTAACGCCTCGAAACCCGCACGCGCTGACGGTAAACTCCGCTATCGGTAGGGGATCGCGCCGCGGTGAAGCGGCGGCGGCCGCAGGAACGGAGTTGACGAGGAGTCGACATGTCGGACGACCCGGTCGCGGGTGAGTATTCTGGGCAATCAGGCCGTGCTGCACGAGGACCGTCCAGGCTGACGGCGATCGTCTCGGCAAAGACCGCCCCGGCGTTTGCCGGCCTCTTGGGCGTCCTTTTGAAAGGGGCTGAGCGTAGCACGTTCCTTGCACTCGTATTGTGCATACTCATGACAAGTGTCGTTGCCTTTGCGCAACAGCAGGATCGTCTTCCGACGGAAGAGGAGCTCAAGACCGAGCAGCAGAAGCTCGAGAAGGTCGAGGCTCCCACCGACGCGCAGCAGGCGGATCTGGATGATCTGCGCGTGGCCCGGCAGACGCTGGAGTCGCTGAAGGCGCTGCGCAAGGACCTCCAGTCGCTGGAGACCTCGGCCCGACAGGCCCCTCAGCGCACCCGCGAGCTCGAGCGCCAGCTTGCCGAGCTGAGCGACCGAAAGGCGCCCGAAGCCGACGACCTCGACCGGCTTTCCGTGGATGCCCTGGGCCAGAAGACCACCGAGTCGCTGAACCAGCTCGAGGCGCTGCAAGGCCAGCTGGCGTCGATCAACGCGCGGCTGATCAGCGCGGAGACACTACCCGAGCGCGCGCAGTCGGCCATCGCCAGCGCGATGAAGGATGCCGAGCAGGCGAGAACCCAGCTTCAGACCTCCGACGACGAGGATTCCCAGGTTCTCGATCCCGCCGACGCACGCTATCGGCTGCAGCTGGCGTTGGCCGATCTGCAAGCCGAATACCATCGACAGGAGCTGGCCAACAACACGGTGCTGCGCGAACTCGACGTGCAGCGGCGGGATCTGCTTCGACGTCAGGTCGCCATCGAGGAAGCGCGGCTGGATGCACTGCAGGCCGCGCTCGATCGTCAGCGCCGCGCCGAGTCGGAGAAGGCGGTCGCGGACATCAGCGAGGAGGACGCCAAGGCGATCGCCGCGCACCCCGTGCTTCGCGAGATTCAAAAGACCAACCGCGAGTTCAGCGATCGACTCCTCGAGGTGACCGACCGGACCAACCAGTTGATCCGGCAAGCCATCGATACCCGTTCCCAGCTCGATCGCGTACGTCAGGTCAAGCGCACGCTCAACGAGCAGATCGAGGCGATTCGTGGCAGCCCGCTGTTGTCACGCATTCTCAACGAGCAGCGTCGCGCCTTGCCCGATGTCGATGAACTGGGCGGCTTGCAGGAAGAGATCGCCGGGACCCGGCTGAGTCAGTTCGATCTGGTCGATCAGCGGGATGCGTTGCGTCACCCCCGCGAACTGGCCGAGAAAAGTCTTGCCGACACCGGCATCGAGGTGACCCCGTCGCTGGTCGACTCGCTGGTGAAACTGTTCCAGTCACGCAGCGAAGTCCTCGAGCAGCTGGATCGGGAATACGGCAATCTGCTGACCGTGGCCATCGACCTCCAGCTCAACCAGGAGCAGCTGGCGGGGCTCACGACATCGATTCGCGGCGCCATCGAGGAGCAGCTGTTCTGGGTTGCCAGTGGCCGTGCGCTGACCCTCAGCTGGTGGCGCGATGTCCCCGACATCCTGATGGGCCAGATCCGCGACGGCGGGTGGCGGCCGGCGCTGGCGAGTTTCTGGCGGGTTCCGGATGCCCGGGCCCTGGCCGTCATCCCCGTCCTGCTGTTGGCGGGGGTGCTGTTGCTGCTGAGACGTCGCATCAAGGTGCGGCTGCTCAATCTGCATGAGCAGATAGGCCGTCTCAAGCGCGATACCCAGATGCACACGCCCCGGGCGATTCTCTACAACGCGCTGCTCGCCGCCCATGGTCCTCTGATGCTGGCGGTGGTTGGCGGCCTGCTGAGGCTCGGTAGCGATGATTTCGCCGAGCGCGTGGGGGAGTCTCTGTTGCAGCTCGCTCTGGCCTGGGGCGTGCTGGGCTGGGCGCGCAGGCT
This sequence comes from uncultured Salinicola sp., assembly GCF_937921195.1. Lineage (NCBI taxonomy): Bacteria > Pseudomonadati > Pseudomonadota > Gammaproteobacteria > Oceanospirillales > Halomonadaceae > Salinicola > uncultured Salinicola sp. The sequence goes on along the minus strand of NZ_CALFQK010000155.1, from coordinate 6,725 downwards.
ACTGGTGTCCGACGGCGTGGCGACGCGTCACTTCCACTGGTCGGCCGGATACGTGGCGCGCCTGCGTCGCCTACTGTTCTGGCTCGGGATCTCGCTGATTCCGGTCATACTGATCAGCGGGACCTCGCCTGGCAGCCAGGCCGAGCTGTCCAGCCGCCCCCTGTTCCTGCTGTCGCTGCTGGTCGGATTGCTGGCGATGAGCTGGATCCTGGTGCAGTTGATCCTGGCCCACGTACCCTATTTCGGCCTCAAGCTGTTCCGGCTGCTGTTGGGGTTGGCGCTGGCGATGGTACCGCTGGTGCTGGGCGGCCTGATCGTCATGGGCTATGAATATGCCGCCCTGCGTCTGATCGGCCGCTTCATCAATTCGCTCTATATTTTCGGACTGTGGATTCTGGTCGAGGCAACGGTGGTTCGCGGGCTGGCGGTGGCGCAGCGCCGGCTGGCCTACCGTCGTGCGGTGGCTCGGCGGCGGGCGCAGATACAGGAGGGTGCCGAGGGCGGGCTGGAGGTGGTCGAGGAGCCGCCACTGGACATGGAGCAGGTCAACCAGCAGTCGCTGCGGCTCTCGAAGCTGATTCTCTTCATCGGCTTCACCTTCGCCTTCTACCTGATCTGGTCCGACCTGCTCGAAGTCTTCTCCTATCTCGATCAGGTCAGCGTGTGGGAGATCGAACGCGGACAGGGCGAGTCGATGACGCTGGACCCGATCACCGTGGCGGATGTGATCATCGCGCTGATCGTGGTGGCGTTGACCATGATGCTGGCGCGCAACCTGCCCGGTCTGCTGGAAGTCATGGTGCTGTCCCGGCTGACGCTGAAGCAGGGGAGCGCCTATGCGATCTCGTCGCTGCTCTCCTACACCATCGTCGGGACCGGCGTGGTGATCTCGCTCGGCACGCTCGGCGTCTCCTGGGACAAGCTGCAGTGGCTGGTGGCGGCTCTCGGCGTGGGGCTCGGCTTCGGTCTGCAGGAGATCTTCGCCAACTTCATCTCGGGGCTGATCATTCTGTTCGAGCGCCCGATGCGGATCGGGGACACCATCACGCTTGGCCAGCTCCACGGCTCCGTCAGCCGGATTCGTATCCGGGCCACCACGGTGACCGATTTCGACCGGAAAGAGATCATCATTCCCAACAAGACCTTCGTGACCGACCAGTTGATCAACTGGTCACTGTCGGACAACGTGACCCGGGTCGTGCTGACCTATGGCGTGGCGCACGGATCGGATCTCGACGAGGTGCATCGCCTGATGCGCCAGGCGGCGGACGAGAACCGTCGTGTACTGCGGGACCCCGAGCCGCAGGTGTTCTGCATCAGCTACGGGCCGACCTCCTTCAACTTCGAGCTGCGGATCTTCGTCAACGACCTGCTGGATCGGCTCTACGCCAGCGACGAAATCAACCGCCGGCTGGATCTGCTGTTCAAGGAACACGGCATTCGCGTGGCGTTCAACCAGATGGACGTGTGGCTGCACGGCGAGAACGGCCAGTCCGCGCGGGTCCAGAGCGCGGACGGAGAGGGAGCGGCGCTGGGTGCCGCCGCTCCCGCGTCAGGAGCGCCTTCCGCCGGCGCGATCCGTTCCCGGCAGGCCCGCAGTGGCGATGACGGTCATCTGGATGACGGCGACGTTGGCGGTGCCGGTTCGGATGGTGGCAGCGACGGGGGTGACGGCGGCCGCTGACGGGCGGTCAGCGGCGCAGGGCGTGAAGCAGGAATTCGCGATTGCCGTCGCCGCCCACGATCGGGCTCTCCTGCCAATGATCGATCTGCAGGTCGTGTGTCCGGCAGGCCCGATGCAGGGCCTCGGCCACCGTCGTGTAGAGGGCGGCGTCGCGCACGATCCCCCTGGGGTCGACCTTGCCGGGGCCCACTTCGAACTGTGGCTTGACCAGGGAGTAGAGCTCCCCGCCGGCGTGCAGCACCCGGGCGATCTCCGGCAGGATCAGGGTCTGCGAGATGAACGACACATCCATCACCACGACGTCGATGCCACCCGGGGCGAGCCTCTCCAGGTCGGCGAAGGGGAGCCGGCGCGCATTGACGCCCTCCAGGCAGGTGACCCTGTCGTCGTTGCGTAGCGAAGCGTCCAGTTGGTCGTGCCCCACCTCGATCCCGATGATCCGCTCGGCGCCGTAGCGCAGCGCGCAGTCGCTGAATCCGCCGGTGGATTGGCCAATATCGAGCACGGTGAGGCCGTCGAGGCGGCGCGCCAGCGCTTCCAGCAGGGCCTCCAGTTTCAGGCCGGCCCTCGATACATAGCGCTCCTCCGGCGCCTCGGCGATCCTCAGGTCCACGGTGTCCGGCAGTTTCTCCCCCGGTTTCAGCGCCACCCGCCATGCGCTGCCGTCGTTGACGCTGACGTAGCCCTGGCGGATCAGGCGCTGGGCCCGGGTGCGGGAGCGGACGTGGGCGGTAACCAGTTGGTCGAGTCGTGTCATGAGCGGCTCACTCCGTTGCAGCGTCGGGCAGGGGGGATGGGTCGGCAAGGGGGCCGCCGGCGTGCGTCGGCCGGTTGTCGAAGGCCTGCTGCCACTGCTCCAGCAGCGTCTGGCGCTTGAGCCTGTCCAGTGTCGCCAGCAGGCCCGGACCGATCTGAACCGGGCGGATCGCTTCCCCCAACCGATCGCGCAGGTCGGCCGCGGTGCCGACGCCATCGACGGATGGGTGCACGGCACCCAGCGTCGTCTGGGTGGCGAGCAGGCGTTGAGCCGATGCGCTCAGGAGATAGTCGATGAAGCGCCGTGCGGTGTCGGGATGAGGCGCGTCACGCGACATCATGACCAGGCGCTGCAGCACCAGTGCGTAGTCCTGGGGCACGACCATCACCAGCTCGGGATGCTCGGCCACGTAGTCCTGCACATAGGAGCCGATCAGGTTGTAGCCGATCCAGTAGCGCCCGTCGCTGAGCCCCTCGAGCATGGCGGCGGTCGTGGTCTCCAGGGCACTGTTGCTGTTGCCCAGCGCCTCGACCAGATCCCAGTAGCGGGCGGAGATCCTGGCGTCCTCGATGGCGTAGGTGTAGCCCGCGCCACTTCGCCGCGGATCGTAGGTGACCACGCGATGGTCGAGTTGCCGGGAGTGCTGCCGCAGCAGGCTCAGGAGATCGGCGTGACTCTCGGGCGGGATCATGCGTCGTGCCAGGTCTCGCCGGTAGACCATGACGATGGGTTCGAAGGTGAAGCCGAACAGCTCCTGACGCCAGCGTGCCCAGCTCGGCCAGTCGGCGGCGGCGGGAGAGTCGATGGGGCTCGACAGCCCTTCGTTGGCGAGCTGGTACTGCCAGGGCATCGCGGGAGACATGATCACGTCGGCGCGTGGGGTGTCGCGCTCCTGAAGGACACGTGCGTGCAGCGCCAGTGTCTCCAGGTTGTGATAGTCGATCGCGATGTCGGGGTGGCGGCGATGGAAATCGGACAGCAGCGGCCGAACCTGCGGTGGGTCGAGCACGCCGTAGATGGTCAGGGCGCGAGAAGGCTCGGTATCCGCGGCGAAGTGCAAGGTCCTCGCCTGTGCTTGAGCCGTCAGCGCGAGCGCGAGTGCCAGCCATACGACGCCGAGGCGCCGCACGCAGCGCGGCACGCTCAGGTGGCGGTGGGGAAGATCAGGACGACGCATAAGCCAGGACGCTCGGGATGGTCGGGGTTGGCGGTCTGCAGGAGCAGGCGAATATCGTGGGCGCGTGCGATGCTGTCGACGATCGCCAGACCCAGGCCGGTGCCATCGCCTGCCTCCTGGCCACGGTGGAAAGGGCGCAGCACCAGCAGGCGCTGGGATTCGGGAATGCCGGGGCCATCATCCGTGACGACCAGCCGCGTCGGGGCGTCGGTGACCTGCACCGTGATCTGGCGGGCGCCGTAGAGCGCGGCGTTCTCGATCAGGTTGTTCAGCGCCTCTTCCAACTGCCAGTCGGTCGCCGACACCATCACGGCATGGTCGGGCACGTCGACCCCGAGATCGATGCCGTGACGGTGATGGCGCGCGAATGACTCCCTGACGCAGCGCTGCGCCAGCGCGGCGAGGTCGACCGATCGCTTGGCCGGCATCGCCTCGGGATTGTTGAGGCGGGTCATCGACAACAACTGGCCGGCCAGTCTCGCGGTCTTGGTGGCGGTGCCATGCATGGTGACGAGCGCTTCCCGCCATGCCGCCGGCTCCGACTGGCGAATGGCCAGCTCCGCGTGCGCCGAAAGCCCCGCCAGTGGCGTGCGCAACTGGTGAGAGGCATCTCCGATGAAGCGCTCCTGATTGGCACGGACGCGGCGCATTCGTGCCAATAGTTCGTTCAACGCCTGGCGCAGCTCCGCCAGTTCGCGGGGCAGCGCCAGTTCGAGCGGGGCGAGGGTGCGAGGATCGCGCTGGCGGATGGCGCGTCTCAGGCGGGTCAACGGCTCCAGTGCGAAGCGCGCCGAGAGCAGCACGACCACCATGGCCAGCGCGGCGATGATCACGATATTGACGAAGCTGGCCAGGAACAGCTGGTTGGCCAGTGCCTGTCGCCCCTCGCGGCTCTGGGCCACCCTGACCTCGAACCGGTCGCTGCGATCCCATCCCTCCAACCGAGAGCGCAACACGCCCAGGCGCAGCGGCATGTCGCGGGATATCACATCGCCGTAGCTCATCTGTCCGGCCTTGGCGGGCGGCAGCGAGGGAAGCGAGCGATTGCCGGTGACGAAGTGACCCTGGGCATCGTAGAGCGCGTAGAACACCCGCTCCTGGGCATCGGTGGCGAGCATCTCCAGTGCCGAAGGCGGCAGGTCCATCCATAATCGGCTCTGCTGCCAGCGGACCTGCTCGGCGATGGAGAGCGAGGCGGCGTCGAGCAGCCGGTCGAAGGCGCGGTCCGCGGCCTCGCGGGAGGCGAACCAGGCCTGCAACAGCATGATCGCCACCAGCATGGCCAAGGGACAGAACAGCCAGATCATCAGCCGCCGATAGAGGCTGAGATGCGACAGCCGCCAGCGCCGCAACGGGGTCACTCGGCCTCCAGCAGATAGCCGATGCCCCGAACCGTACGCAGGGTGACGTCGGAGTCGGCGAGTCGCCGGCGCAGGCGGTGGACGTAGACTTCGATGGCGTTGTCCCCGACCGGTTCCCCGGCGAACGCCTCCTCGAGCAGACGCGCCTTGTCCACCGGTTCCCCCGCATACCGGATCAGGCAGGCCAGCAGGCGATGTTCCCGCGGCGGCAGTGGCAGGGCGGCGTCTCCCAGCGTGAAGTGCTGGCGATGGCGGTCGAGTCGCAGCGAGCCCAGCGAGATCGATTCGCTCTGGTCGTTCTGGCGACGGCGCAACAGCGCGCGGACCCGTGCTTCCAGCTCGTCGAGCGCGAACGGCTTGGCCAGATAGTCGTCCGCGCCCAGGTCGAGCCCCCTGACGCGATCCTCGATGGCGGCTCTTGCGGTCAGGATCAGCACCGGCGTCTGTCGATCGCGCGAGCGCAGCGCCGCCAGCACGTCCAGGCCGCTGCGGGTCGGCAGGTTGAGGTCGAGGAGAATGAGATCGTAATCGTGATCGATCGACAACCGGGCAAGGGCTTCGCCGCCATCGCCTATCCGCTCGATACGCTGGTTGTCGACCGCCAGCGTTGCGGTGAGCGTGCTGGCGAGCAGAGGATCATCCTCTATCAGCATCAACTTCGGTGCCATGGAGAACTCCTGCAGGTGAAGAGGGGGAGGCACGTGACTCGGGTGAGGCGATTGTAAACGAATCGATTCGCTGGGCATTGAACTTTAGTTGGCTTTTGCTGCTAGGCCGTTGACCGTTACAAGGCTTCACCCTAATTTCCGCTGACGGGAACAATGTTCTACCTTACGAAACTGTAAGGTTGGCGTCAGCCACGAACAACTCCGCTCCATCAGCGAGGAGAAGTAATCATGTTTGCAGCCAGAACAATCAAATGGGTGGCCACTGCGGCCTTGGCCCTGACCGCCAGCAGCGCCATGGCATTCGAGCCTGCCGGCAAGGTCGAGTGTATCGCGCCTTCCGATCCGGGCGGCGGCTGGGACTTTACCTGCCGCAGCGTGGGCAACGTGCTCGAGGAGCTTGACCTGGTGCCGGCCAGCGTCCAGACCATCAACATGGCAGGGGCGGGTGGTGGCGTTGCCTTCGCCCACACCGTGAGCAAGCGCAAGGGCGACGACCAACTGCTGGTGGCCGCCTCCACCGCCACCACCACGCGTCTGGCCCAGAACCAGTTTCCGGGCATGGACGCCGACATGGTCAACTGGATCGGCGCGGTGGGCGCGGACTACGGCGTCATCGCGGTCTCCAAGGACTCCCCCTACCACGACCTCAACGAGCTGATGGAGGCGATGAAGAAGGATCCGCGTGCGGTCAAGTTCGCCGGCGGTAGCGCCAACGGCGGCTGGGACCATCTCAAGGTACTGATCGCGGCCAAGGCGGCCGGGGTCGAGAACCTGCCGCGTATTCCCTATCTCTCCTACAACAACGGCGGCGAGGCGATGACCCAGGTCATCGGCGGTCACGTCGATGCCTTCACCGGCGATGTCACCGAAACCCAGGGCTTCCTCAAGTCGGGTGACCTGCGCGTGCTGGCAGTGCTCTCCGACGAGCGCCTGCCGGGCGATCTTTCCGACATCCCCACCGCCAAGGAGCAGGGCATCGATGCTGTCGGGCCCAACTGGCGCGGTTTCTACATGCCGGCCGACATCGACGACGACGCCAAGCAGTACTGGGTCGATGCCGTCGACAAGCTCTACGCCA
>NZ_CALFQK010000154.1:0-47581 GCF_937921195.1 uncultured Salinicola sp. | reverse complement strand
CTCACCGACAGCCTCAGCCAGAGTGCGGCGGACCACAACGCCGAAGCCCTCGACAGCCGCCAGAACCTCAAGCAGGCCGGGGAAGACGCCGACGACCGCTACGGCAATAGCGAACAGCTTGCCGGTTCATCAGGACAGGCCAAGCAGGACAACGCCCGTGGCGCCACCGACAGTGGCGGCCGCGGCGAAGCGGCACGCATGAAAGCGCCCTGGCTGCATATGGCCTCGCCCGCCGGCATCACCCTGAGCACGCCGGAATCGACCCACCTGGCCCAGGGCAGATCGCTGAGTGTCTCCAGCGGCGAGGACGTCAACATCGCCACCGGCAAGAGTCTGGTGGCGTCGATCTCCGAGAAGCTCTCGCTGTTCGTGCAGAAGGCGGGCATCAAGTTGTTCGCGGCGCGGGGCAAGGTGGAGATGCAGGCGCAGGATGGCGAGATGGCCTTTACCGCGGAGAAAGGCGTCCAGGTGACTTCGACCGAAGGGCGTATCGAAGTCCAGGCCGAGAACGGCATCCTGCTGCAGAGTGGCGGTGGCTATATCTGCATCGAGGGCGGCAATATCGAGGTCCACTGCCCGGGTGCCGCGGATATCAAGGGGGCGCAGCACAGCTTCGGCGGATCGAAAAGCATGCCCATGGCAGCATCCAAAATGGCGTCCCCAAAAGATTTGGCTACATTTTCAGAACAGGTAAGAGGAATCAATCCTAAACCAATAGACCAAGTGTTGGCACAAATTGCGGATGCGGTCTATCGGCATGAGCCCGTATCTCAGTGGCGTCCTCTCTCGGAAGATGATCTTTTGGCCGATGGCATACGTCCAGACTTACTGGAAGATGAGAGCACTGGGTTCCAGTCGTCAATATATACGGATGGAGATGGAAATTACGTTCTTGCGTTTGCCGGAACGGACTTCACTGACTGGGGAGGCGACTGGAGACAGGGAAACCTTCCTCAGGGCGCTGGCATGACAGCTCCTCAATACGTACAAGCCAGGCAGTTATCAGAAATAGCCAAGACAGCTTATGGGGAAAACCTGGTTATCACGGGCCACTCCTTAGGCGGTGGGCTTGCTTCAGCATCTGCCATCACTACGGACACTCCCGCAGTTACCTTCAACGCTGCAGGAATCCATAAGAACACAATCTCTAACCTACCCATCAGTTTTGACGAGGCAAGCCGCATTGCCAACGATGGCCTAATCCGAAGATATAATACGTCTGGCGAAATATTGACAAGGGAGCAAGAAGAAGCCTTAGTCGACAGATGGCTACTGCCAGATGCATTAGGCAGAAAAATAACGCTGCCTGACCCTACTCCACTTTCAGGCTGGGAAAAGCATGATCCCATATCAGTAATGGGCAATAGAATATCGGACCATTCCATGAACTCCGTCTTGGAATCATTTTCAAGAACACCCCCTTGGAGCGAGTAAAATGCGCCAGCTCTATTTCAAATATGCCATACTGGCCCTTTTCATGGCCTCGGGCTGCACACCTTCGGATAGCGCGGAGAAAGGCGAAATGTTCACTGGGAAAATGGCCAAAGAGTTGGCGCAATCAATCAGCTCCGGCGATGAGAAAAGAACGGAAAAACTCATATCGGAAGGTGCCGAAGTTAACGCAATCGATCAAAAAGGAAGGACGCTTCTTTGGCTCGCCATGGCATCAAATAATCTAGACGAGTTCAAAATACTTATTAAAAACGGCGCTGATCCAACGATTCCAAGCTCAAGCGGTGAAACTGTCATTCACACCGCAGCGCGACTAGATACGACCAATTATCTCAAGGAGCTCATTGAGCATGGCGCTCCTGTCGACATCGAAAACAAAGGTGGAGCAACACCGCTTTTCAACGCGGTGGGAAATCCAGCAAAAAACTTTGAACTGCTAATCGATAATGGTGCCAATATAAACCACCAGGACATCGTTGGGGACACCCCTCTTTTCTTCGCCGCCGCCGCAGACGATTATGATCGAATCATGAAGCTTCTACAGCTCGGCGCCAATCCAAAGCAAAAAAACAAAAGAGGCACGACTTTCCAAGCCCCTCTTGCAACAGGACCAAAAGAGGACTCGTACACCGAGGAGAGCCAAGAAAAGCGAGAGAAAATAAGGCAATGGCTCAAAAGCCAAGACATTCAGGTAGAGTTCTAGGGTGTAGAAACTATCTATTTAGTGGCAAGCAGATTGAGAAAGCACAAGGACGACATCGTCTTGGCGTGCTGCCTTGACGATGTGTCATCACGGATGGGCTAGCTCAATCCCCTTTGAGCCCCCGTTATTCCGGAGAGTTAGCAGTCGCCCGACCTGCTCGCCCAGGACCTGCGGGCGTTGATCGAGAAGCCGGCAAGGAAGTGCTGACCACCGCGGTGAATTACAACCTCGCGATCACCCGCGAGGCGCTCACCGCGGTCGGTGTACTGAACGATACGGCTTCAGAAAGCGGCAGCGACACTCGTTCGCGGCCGGTCGCGGGTGAAGTCAGCGATACCGACACCAACGAGGACTGCAACGACTGCGAGCCCCGAAAAAGGGGAAGCACGTTCGTCGCAGGCCGGCGATTCGAGACGGGGGACGGGCGTTGGCCCGAATACCAGTTGAAGATCGCCCATATGGGTGGCGGACCGACCTTTGCTATCGTGGGGCCCAACCGGATCGAGGAGTGGCGATTCAGCGGCGTCGATTTCGATGGATTTTGGGCGGCTAGTTGCACGTTGGTCGAGGCCAAGTATGGCTATCGGCAGTTTCTGGAGCAGGATTGGCTAGGTCGCTGGCAGCCCAGGGAAATTGTCAACAGCCAAAGAAAACACTTGGATTTTATGTCGAAAGCAATAAAAGGCTTCCCTACTCAAGCAAGCCAGCAATATGACACCATCAAGGGCAACACTCCGCCAGCTCAGCTATCCTGGTATTTTTCGAATGAAGTGGTGCGAAATTACGTTGAGGAGCAGTTCAATGACAGATTTTTGCCTGTTCCATGCGTCTACGAATCTTTTTAACCTCATTGACGGAGAGAGCATTATATGAGTTATGCTGGATCGGTACTACGTTTTATGATCCCTCCCGTCAAGGAACCAATGGCGGCGGAAGTCGTCTATGACCAGTGGATTGCCATGCTTGACGCGATCAACCAAAAAGATCCAGTACTGAGTCAGTGGCGCTATGCGGATGATGATCGCGGGGTATTACTGGACGTGCACGAACGAGCCAGGGTGGTTCAGCTTGCCATCAGTGATGTTCGCCAATTCAATCATAATTACAAAGGAGTGGGGCTTATATCATTCACCTCCTACGGAAATTTCAGCATGGAGGAAAAAAAATACCACTATACCGAGAACGGCTTTTCTTGGGGTGGGGGAGGCTCGGGAGCTTTCTTTATAGACACTGGTCTGCTCAAACAGACTGAATGGCCAAATTACTGGCAGGTCTTTGCCAACTGCCTGCGGCATCTGGCCGACGTCATGCCGCCCCAGTGGGCTGACGTAGCCCCCCGCCGCTATCGTCCTCATGCTGCCTTCCCTCATCGCATGTGGGTCGGCTGGATGGCACTGGTGCCGGATGTCGATCTAAGCAACGAGATGCCCTTTGTCGCGCTGGCCGAATACTTGCCCGATATCGGCACCCTGATCGTGACCACCAAGGAGCCGTTCGACCCGGACAATGAAGAGCATATCAAACTGGCCCGGGCGACCGAGGTGTTCCTGGCCGATCGAGGATTGCTGCCGGAACGGGGAGTCTAAGTGGCGCTCATTGGCATCAACTTGATGGCCCCGCCCGGCGATCGTCCCAGGCCTCCGCGTGCTTCCGGGCGCTTTCCTTAGGAGACTATTTCGGTGTTGTTGGGGTGTGGTTTATAGGGCCTGTGCTAGTTGCAGCAGTATCGATTCTTCCGGACATTCCGCACGGAGGATCGGGTACAGAGATATGTCGTGGTCCGTCTCAACCGCAAGCGCCGTGTCTCGTCATCAAAAACACCCCGAAAGTGGATGGGTGTCCAACTTCCGGGGTGTAGTTCGATGCCTCGGCCATGGCCCTTTTCGTTGGTGCTGACTGGCTGAGCCAGTATCGACTCAGGCCTCGTCCAGCTTCTGCTTGAGCAGTCCGTTGACCTGCTGCGGGTTGGCGGTGCCGCGAGAGGCTTTCATCACCTGGCCGACGAAGTAGCCGATCATCTTGCCGCGTTTTTCCGGATCGGCGTCGCGGTACTGGGCGACCTGGACCGGGCTGTCCGCGATGACCTGATCGATCATCGCTTCGATGGCGCCGGTGTCGGTGACCTGCTTGAGACCGCGGGTGTCGATGATCTCGTCGGCGCTCTGGCCTTCATTGTTCCACAACGCGGCGAAGACCTGTTTGGCGGCCTTGCCGTTGATGGTGTCGTCGAGTACGCGGCTGATCAGGCCGCCGAGCTGCTCCGGCGTCACCGGGCTGTTACTGATGTCGATGTTTTCGCGATTGAGATGCGCCGAGAGCTCGCCCTGGACCCAGTTGGCGGCCTGCTTGGCATCGCCGCAGACGGCCAGCACGGCTTCGAAGTATTCGGCCATCGGGCGGGTCGAGGAGAGTACGCCGGCATCGTAGGCGGAGAGTCCAAGGTCGCTCTCGAAGCGATTGCGCTTCTCGGTGGGCAGCTCCGGTAGCGTCGAACGCTGGTGTTCGATATAGGCGCTGTCGAGCATCACCGGCAGCAGGTCGGGGCAGGGGAAGTAACGGTAGTCGTTGGCTTCCTCCTTGGTCCGCATGCTGCGGGTCTCGTCCTGATCCGGGTCGTAGAGCCGGGTTTCCTGCACCACCTTGCCGCCATCCTCGATCACCTCGATCTGGCGTTCGACCTCGAACTCGATCGCCCGCTCGACGAAGCGAAAGGAGTTGACGTTCTTGATCTCGGCACGGGTGCCCAGCGTTTCCTGGCCCTTGGGGCGAACGGAGACGTTGACGTCGCAGCGCATCGAGCCTTCGGCCATGTTGCCGTCGGAGATGCCCAGGTAGGTGACGATGGCGTGAATCGCGCGAATATAGGCGACCGCTTCCTTGGCCGAGCGCATGTCGGGCTCGGAGACGATCTCCAAAAGCGGCGTGCCGGCGCGGTTGAGATCGATGCCGCTCATGCCGTGGAAGTCTTCGTGGAGCGACTTGCCGGCGTCCTCTTCCAAGTGCGCATGGTGAATGCGAACGCGCTTGCGCACGTCGTCATCCAGCACGATCTCCACTTCGCCCCTGCCGACGATGGGTTGTGCCATCTGGCTGGTCTGATATCCCTTCGGCAGGTCGGGGTAGAAGTAGTTCTTGCGCTCGAACAGTGAGGTCTCGGGGATCTCGGCGTCGATCGCCAGGCCGAACTGAACGGCCATTGCCACGGCGCCTTCGTTGAGCACCGGCAGCACCCCGGGCAGGCCGAGGTCGATGGCGCAGGCCTGGGTATTGGGCTCGGCACCGAAGGCGGTGGAGGCGCCGGAAAAGATCTTGGATTGGGTGGCGAGCTGGACGTGGACCTCCAACCCGATGACGATTTCCCACTGCATTAGGTTGTCTCCTGATCGGTCGGATGCCGACGGTGCCAGTCCGTCGCCTGCTGGAACTTGTGCGCCACGTTGAGCAGCTGGCCCTCGGCGAAGTGCTGACCGAGAATCTGGAGGCCTATCGGGCGCTTGCCGGCGAAACCGGCTGGCACGCTGATGCCCGGGATACCTGCCAGGTTGATGGCGATGGTGTAGATATCCTGCAGGTACATCGAGACCGGGTCTTTCTTGGCGCCGAGATCGAACGCCGGCGTGGGGGCGGCCGGGCCCATCAGCACGTCGACTTCTTCGAACGCATCCATGAAGTCCTGGCGGATCAGGCGGCGAACCTGCTGGGCCTTGCGGTAGTAGGCGTCGAAGAACCCTTCCGACAAGGTGTGGGTGCCGATCAGGATGCGGCGCTTGACCTCGTCGCCGAAGCCCTCGGCGCGGGAGCGCTTGTAGAGGTCCTCGAGATCGACCGGATTGTCGCAGCGGTGGCCGAAGCGCACGCCGTCGTAACGCGAAAGATTCGAGGAGGCTTCCGCCGGGGCGATCACGTAGTAAGCCGGCACGGCCAGGTGGGTATGCGGCAGGCTCACCTCGCACACCTTGGCGCCCAGGGATTCGTAGGCCCGGATCGCTTCGCGGATGGCGCTCTCGACTTCCGCGTCCAGGCCGTCACCGAAGTACTCCTTGGGCAGGCCGATCTTGAGTCCGTCCAGCGGCGCATCCAGCTCGGCGAGATAGTCCGGCACCACCCGGGCGACACTGGTGGAGTCGCGCAGGTCGTGGCCGGCGATGGCGCCGAGCAGGTGGGCGCAATCTTCCGCGCTGCGGGCCATCGGGCCGCCCTGGTCGAGGCTCGAGGCGAACGCGACCATGCCGTAGCGGGAGACCCGGCCGTAGGTCGGCTTGAGCCCTGTGATGCCGCAGAAGGCGGCCGGCTGACGAATCGAGCCGCCGGTGTCGGTGCCAAGCGCCGCAGGGGCGAAGCCGGCGGCGACGGCGGCGGCGCTGCCGCCTGAGGAGCCACCGGGGACGGCGGTGCGGTCCCACGGGTTCTTGACCGGACCGTAGAAGCTGTTCTCGTTGGAGGAGCCCATGGCGAACTCGTCCATGTTGGTCTTGCCGAGGCTGATCATGCCGGCGGCCTGGAGCTTCTCGACCACGGTGGCGTTGTAGGGCGCCTGGAAGTTGTCGAGCATCTTCGAGCCGCAACTGGTACGAATGCCCTGGGTGCAGAAGATATCCTTGATCGCCAGGGGCAGGCCGGCAAGCGGACGCGACTCGCCCTTGGCACGGGCCTGGTCGGCGGCGTCGGCAGCCGCGAGCGCCTGATCGCGAGTGACGGTGACGAAGCTGTTGATGTCGCCATCCAGGCGCTCGATGCGGTCGAGCAGGCTGGTGGTCAGCTCTCGGCTGGAAAAGTCGCCGGCCTCGAGGCCGCGGGCGAGTTCCGTGAGCGTCATATGATGCATGGGGTCGATATTCCCTGAGTCAGATCGCTATGCGGGATGAAGTGACGGCAATGGTCGCTCTCATCGATAAACGACGTCGGACGTGCTCGACGATGTCGAACTTACTCGACTCTCTAAAGCGCCCTGAAGTCTAAAGTATCCTGAAATGTCGAACTTATTCGACGACGCGAGGTACCAGATAGAGGCCGTCGGCGGTCTCCGGCGCGCAGGCCTGAAAGGCGTCGCGCTGATTGGTTTCGGTGACCTCGTCCGGGCGCAGGCGCTGGGTGGTATCGAGCGGATGGGAGAGCGGCGCGATGCCATCGGTATCCACCGCCTGCAAGCGATCGACCATTTCCAGGATCCGGGTCAGGTCATCGACATAGCCGGCTGCCTCGGCATCGCTGTTGAGGCCCAGCCGAGCCAGGTGCGCGGCGCGCAGCACGTCCGCGTGTTCGATTGCCATGTAGAAAAGGTCCTCTCGTTGAGACATCGCGTCGTGGATGGCGATGAGAGCGGATCGCCGAAACATCCACCCAAGGGTTGGGTTCCGAGCCTTGGGATGTCAGGAATCGGAGACGATCATCGCGCTAAAACTTCGCGATACTGTTCATGCCAGGAAATCATGCCAAGAAATGGAGGAGACATTATCATATTAACGCCCCATCTGGCAGGCTTGCGCTTGCTGCTTTACCCCCACGGTGATACCGTTTGCGTCCGCACAGGGTTCCGGTCTGGACTAGGTAAAAGTTTCCATGTTTAAACGTTTACGGGGGCTGTTCTCGAGCGATCTGTCGATCGATCTGGGGACCGCCAACACGCTGATTTACGTCCGCGGTCGCGGGATCGTCCTGGACGAACCCTCCGTCGTGGCGATTCGCCAATCCGGCAACATGCGCAGTGTTGCGGCCGTCGGTCTCGACGCCAAACGGATGCTGGGGCGCACGCCCGGTAACATTACCGCCATCCGTCCGATGAAGGATGGTGTGATTGCCGATTTCACCGTTACCGAGCAGATGCTGCAGCACTTCATCCGCAAAGTTCATCAAAGCACTTTCCTGACGCCCAGCCCGCGCGTGCTGGTGTGCGTTCCCTGCATGTCCACGCAGGTCGAGCGCCGCGCGATCAAGGAGTCCGCCGAAGGTGCCGGCGCACGGGATGTCTATCTGATCGAGGAGCCCATGGCTGCCGCGATCGGTGCCGGCCTGCCGGTCGAGGAAGCGCAGGGGTCCATGGTCGTCGATATCGGTGGCGGTACCACCGAGATCGCGATCATCTCGCTCAACGGGGTGGTCTACTCCGAATCCGTGCGCGTGGGTGGCGACCGCTTCGACGAGGCGATCACCTCCTACGTGCGTCGCCACTACGGCAGCCTGATCGGCGAAGCGACCGCCGAGCGGATCAAGGAAGAGGTGGGGTGCGCCTACCCGGGCGGTGAACTGCGCGAGATCGACGTGCGCGGACGCAACCTGGCAGAAGGTATTCCGCGCAGCTTCACGCTCAACTCCCACGAGATTCTCGATGCGTTGCAGGAGCCGCTGGCGTCCATCGTCGCGGCGGTCAAGAGCGCGCTGGAGCAGTCCCCGCCGGAACTCGCCTCCGATATCGCCGAGCGTGGCCTGGTGCTGACCGGTGGCGGTGCATTGCTGCGGGATATCGACAAGCTGATCGCCGAGGAGACCGGCCTGCCGGTCATCATCGCCGAGGATCCGCTGACGTGCGTTGCCCGGGGTGGCGGCAAGGCGCTCGAGATGATCGATCAGCATACCTTCGAACTGCTCTCCAGCGATTGAGGCCGGCCGCGACGGATGAGGCCGCCGAGCGGCACCTTCCGTCTTCGGTAGGTGGGGGTGAGGCCTATCAAACCGCTGTTTTCCTACGGTCCGATACCCACGTACCGCATGCTGCTGTGTGCGGTACTGGCGTTCGGGCTGATGTTCGCCGAACACCGCTTCAGCGCGGTGGAAACGGCACGTTCCCACATGACCACGATCGTGGCGCCGATCCAGTGGCTGGTCGCGCTGCCGAGCGAGGGCGTACGCTGGGGCGCCATGGCGATCTCCGACCAGCAGGCGCTGATCGACGAGAACGGTCGTCTTCGCGAGCAGCTGCTGACGCTCTCCAACCGGGTGCAGCGCATGGCGAGTCTGACCGCCGAGAACATCCATCTGCGCGAACTGCTCAACGCGCCGAATCCTGCCGACGTGCCCTATATCACTGCGGAGCTGTTGTCGCTGGACTCCGATCCGTTCACCCAGCAGATGGTGATCAATCGGGGGCGGCGCGATAGCGTCTACATCGGCCAGCCGGTGATGGACGCCTCGGGCCTGATCGGCCAGGTGGTGTCCGTCTCCGCCTATACCAGCCGGGTGCTGATGGTGGCCGACGCCAACCATGCGGTGCCGGTGGAGATCAATCGCAACGGCTTGCGCTTCATCGCCCAGGGCACCGGCCAGCTCGATTCGCTCAACATTCCCAGCGTGCCGGCCACGGCGGACATTCGCGAGGGCGATCTGCTGGTGACGTCCGGCCTGGGCGGGCGTTTCCCCCAGGGGTATCCGGTCGCGCGCGTGGTCGACGTCAAGCGCGAGTCGAGCCAGGCGTTCATGGAGGTCTCGGCAGAGCCGATCTCCCAGCCGGAACGCTCGCGCTATTTCCTGCTGCTGTTTCCCCCCGAGCGACCCGAAGAGGGCCTGAGCGGGCCGGAACGCATGGCTCGCCAGGTGGTGTGGCCGGGCGATCCCGGGCATCCCGATGCCAACCGGATCAATGAAGACGCGTTGACCGCGGCGCTGACGCTGCAGTCCACGGAGCAGGAGTAGGCATGGGCCCGTTCGGTTATCTCTTCGTCTGGTTCACGCTGCTGTTGGCGCTCTGCCTGCAGGTGATGCCGCTACCGGATGCGTGGCTGGTATGGCGACCGGACTGGCTGGGCGTGCTGCTGGCCTACTGGTGTGTCGCCACGCCGCAGCGCGTCGGCGTGCTGCACGGCTTCGTGCTGGGGCTGATGCTCGATCTGATCGAGGGGGCGCCGCTGGGCCAGAACGCCCTGGTGCTCTCGCTGCTGGCGTACCTCTTTCTGCTGCTCTATCAGCGCTTCCGCGTCTACTCGATCTGGCAACAGGCGGTGCTGGTCTTCATTCTGCTGGGCATTGCGCAACTGGTCGAGCAGTGGCTGCGCACGATCTACGGCCCGATCTCCCTGAGCCTCGAGTTCCTGCTGCCCGCACTGATCGGGTCTCTGCTGTGGCCGTGGCTGTTCACCATGATGCAAGTGGTACGTCGCCGGTTGGGAATCGGCTAATTCGTGGAGCCGGTGTCTCGCAACGGTGCTGCTGCGTGATCGGCGCCTTCCGGTTGATGTCGCCGGCCGGTGGTTGCCAAGCTCTCTCGGAGGATTTGCCCATGAATGCCGCTTCCCGACCCGACCCCGTTCTGCGCCTGGCCTCGGCTTCGCCGCGCCGGCGCGAGTTGCTCGCGTCGATCGGCGTCACGGTGGAGGTCGCGCCGTCCGATATCGACGAGTCCCGGCTGGATGGCGAGTCGCCGGAACATTTCGTCTCTCGCCTGGCTCGCCACAAGGCCGAGGCGGGCCAGGCGGGTAGTGCCTTGCCGACATTGGGCGCCGACACCGTCGTGGTCTGCGACGACACCATCTTCGGCAAGCCGGAGGATGAGGCCCATGCCCGCGAGATGCTGATGACGCTGTCCGGGCGCGAGCACCGCGTGCTGTCTGCGGTCACCGTGCTGGGGCCTCTGGGAATGGTCGAGAGCCGGGTCTCCACGCGCGTGGTCATGCGGCGCATCGACGAAGCGGAAGCTGCGGCCTACTGGACGACCGGAGAGCCGCTGGACAAGGCGGGCGGCTACGCGATTCAGGGTTTGGCCTCGATCTTCGTCGAACATCTGGAGGGGAGCTACTCCGCCGTGGTGGGGCTGCCGCTCGCCGAGACGGCGGCCCTGTTGCGCGCGCAAGGTGTTTCGCTGTGGGGCGGTGCGTTGCCGGACGTCGGGTCCAGCGGTGGCGCCTCGTGACAGAGCGCCTTATGAGAGACCGGACGGCTGTGCCATAATTCCCGCAAGGCCAGCTCCGCTCGCCCTGGCAAGGGATGTCGCCGGCGTGCTCGAACAACCCGCAACAAGGATGCCCGCATGAGCGGTGAGGTACTGATCAATCTGACGCCGATGGAAACGCGGGTGGCCGTGGTGGAAAACGGCGTGCTGCAGGAAGCCTTCATCGAGCGCAGCCGTCGCCGGGGCATCGTCGGCAATATCTACAAGGGCAAGGTCGTGCGGGTCCTCCCGGGCATGCAGGCCGCGTTCATCGATATCGGCCTCGAGCGGGCCGCCTTCATTCACGTCAACGAAGTGCTGCCTCCCGATGCACCGCACGAGGAGCCGGCGTCGATCAGTCATCTGCTGCACGCCGGGCAGTCCCTGATCGTCCAGGTCACCAAGGATCCTATCGGCTCGAAGGGCGCGCGGCTGACCACGCATCTCTCCATCCCCTCCCGTTATCTCGTCTACATGCCGGATTCACCCCACGTCGGCGTATCCCAGCGGATCGAGGACGAGGCCGAGCGCGAACGGTTGAAGGCACTGGTCGAGAGCGGCAAGGCGGAGCTGCCAGCGGGCGACAGCGGGGGCTTCATCATTCGTACGGCGGCCGAGGGCGTGGGGCGGGAGGAGCTGTTCGCCGACATGGTCTTCCTCCAGCGGCTGTGGCAGAAGGTGGCCGAGCGGCGTACCACGGCCGAGGTCTCCACGCCGATCTACGACGACCTTCCGCTGTTCATCCGCACGCTACGCGACGTGATGCGCGATCAGATCGAGAAGGTGCGCATCGACTCCCGCGAAAACTACTTCAAGCTCAAGGAGTTCGCCCGGGAGTTCATGCCGACCATGGAGTCTCGGATCGAGTATTACCCCGGCGAGCGGCCGATCTTCGATCTCTACAGCGTCGAGGACGAGATTCAGAAGGCACTGGGGCGAAAGGTGCAGCTCAAGTCCGGCGGCTACCTGGTCATCGACCAGACCGAGGCGATGACCACCATCGACGTCAACACGGGCGGCTACGTCGGGCACCGCAATCTCGAGGAGACCATCTTCAAGACCAATCTCGAGGCGGCCACGGCCATTGCCCGTCAATTGCGACTGCGCAATCTCGGCGGCATCATCATCATCGATTTCATCGACATGGAGGAGCTGGAACATCAGCGCCAGGTGCTGCGCGTGCTCGAGAAGTCGCTGGAGCGGGACCACGCCAAGAACAAGCTGACCGGCGTCACCGAACTGGGCCTGGTGCAACTGACCCGCAAGCGCACCCGCGAGAGCCTCGAACAGACACTGTGCGAACCCTGCCCGACCTGCCTGGGGCGGGGATCGCTGAAGACGCCGGAGACGATCTGCTACGAGATCTTTCGCGAGATCCTGCGCGAGGAGCGTGCCTATTCGCCGGAGACCTACATGGTGCTGGCCGCCCAGTCGGTGGTCGATCGGTTGCTCGATGAAGAGTCCGCTGCGGTGGCCGATCTCGAATCCTTCATCGGCAAGACGATCCGCTTCCAGGTCGAGGCACACTACTCCCAAGAACAGTACGACATCGTACTGATGTGAACCGATGAGTCGTCCACGAATGACTCGGTTGCGTGCCACGTGGCGCTGGCTGCTGACGCTGGTCGCCCTGGTTGCCCTCGTCGTCGCCGTGCTTTCGAGCGGCGTTCGACTGGCGGCCTGGCAGATCGATCGGTTGAGTCCATGGCTGACCTCGACCCTGGAAGATCAACTGGGCGCTAACGCCAAGCTCGGTCACCTCTCCCTGGCGGTCCATCGGTTGAATCCCCGCCTGACGTTGAATGACTTTCGACTCGATACCCGCGACGGTCAGCCGCTGCTGGACCTGGATCACGCCGCCGGGCGGCTCGAGACGCTGGCGAGCTGGCGGCTGGGCGCACCGGTCATTCGTGGGGCGGAGATTCGAGGCCTGACCCTGCATCTCTATCAGACGGATGACGGCGAGTGGGCCTGGCCGGATGGCGCGGGCAGCCGCTGGTTCGGTGGCACCGACGATTCGTCGTCGTCTTCGCTCGATGTCGATGGCTGGTTGCGCATGTTGACGCGCCAGCAGGCCCGGCTCGAGAACGTCACGCTGGTCCTGCATGGCGAGCGCGAGCAGGCCAGCGTCTCGGTTTCGCAATTGACGCTGGCCAGCCGGAACGGCCAGGCCTCGATCCAGGCCACGCTCAGCGCCGGGCGAGAGAAGGCGGGGCACCTCCATCTGGCGATCGAGAGCGGTAGCGGGTCGCAAGCCGCGGAAGGCGGCACCGACGAGCATCCCGAGGCGCGCTTCGCCGCAGAGCTCGATCTGAGCGCACTGTCGCCGTCACTGGCCGCGTTGAGTTCGGGCTACCCCAGGGCGATCGGGAAGATCGACGGCCAGGCGTCGCTGGGCGGCGAATGGCGTGACAGCGGACTGCGCCAGGGCCGTCTCTCCCTGGATGTGCCCAGGTTGCAGGTCAACGACACCCGCAACGAAGTCTCCGAGACACTGCGTGGGCTCGGGTTCGAGGCGGGATTGGACCGCGACGCCCAGGGAGGCTGGAGAGCCTGGCTGGATGACTTGCGGGTCTCTCATGCCGGCCTGGCGGCGGTGGAGTGGCCGCAGCAGCTGCAGGCCCAATCCACCGAGGATGGCTGGCGGCTGCGCAGCGCACCGTTCGACCTGGCCGGCATGACCGACTATTTGCGCTACTTGCCACTGCCGTTCGAACTTGCGCAGACGCTGATCCAGTTGGACCCCCACGGTCACGTTGCCGGCCTGGAAGTCGGGCGGGAAGATGGCGAATGGTATGCCCAGAGCGCACTCGAGAACGCTTCGGTCACGGCCTGGAACGAGATTCCCGGCGGTGGGCCGGCCGATGCCTGGGTGACGTACCAAGGACGTGACGGCACGGTCTCCTTCGCGGCCGGCGATGCGGCGCACTTCTCGATTCCCATGGTTTACGCCGATCCGCTGGATATCTCCCGCGCCAGCGGCCAGGTCGACTTCGAACTGACCCGCCAGGGTGCAGTGGTCAGCGGCGAGAATCTCAAGGCGGGATGGCGGGGCGCGAGCGCCAGTGGTCGATTCGGGCTGACGCTCTATGACGACCAGGACAAGCCCGGTACCTTCCTGCTCGACCTCGATTTCGCCAACGCCGACGCCCGAAACTCGCGGGTACTCTCCTGGCTGCCCACCCGCGTGATCGACGACGCGCAGTTGAGGGAGTGGTTCGGCGGCGACATCGGCGGCATCGTCGAGCAGGGCAAGCTGGGACTCTCCGTCACGCTGAGCGACAAGGAGGCGCCGGAGGGCCAGATGTTCGTCAACCCGGACGACTATTTCAAGCTGTCGCTGGACGTGGCCGATGGGCGCCTCCAGTACGCGCCCGAGTGGCCCGCGCTGGAAAAGGTCTACGGTCATCTGCAGATGGACAACATGGACCTGGACGCGAACATCACGCATGCCACCAGCCATGGCCTGACGACGCGCAATGCCAGCGTTGTGCTGGCCCACAAGACACTGCACGTCGATGGTGACGTCAACGGCAGCACGGCCGGCGTGCTGGACTTCCTCGCCCACGCCCCGCTGGATACCATGAGCAAGACCTTCGGCCTCTGGCAGAGCGAGGGCTCGGTCAGTGCCAATCTCCGTCTCGACATGCCGATGGACGAGGACAGCGACGTCGAAACCGACATGGCGGTCGACGTCCAGGGTCGGGTCGATGCGGAGTCATTGACGTTTCCCGAACTGCAACTGACGCTCGGTGGCATCAACGGCGACTTGCGCTATCGGCGTGACAACGGCGAGGACTATGTCACCGGGGATCTGGGGGCCAGGGCTTTCGAAGGGCCTGTGCTCGCCCACTTCAATATCGGCGGCCGCCAGAGCGGCCCCAGCGGTATTGCTCTCGAAGGCAGGGCGCTGGGACGGGGACTGCTGGATTGGGCCGGGCTGTCTCGCGTCGGCGGCCTGTTGAGTGGCTTTTTCCCCTATCGGGCCAATCTGACGTTCGACCAGCAGGACAATGCCAGCCTCACGGTGCGCAGCGATCTCGACAGCCTGGGAATCGAGTTGCCGCCGCCGTTCGGGAAGTCGCCGCAGTCCCGCGAGTCGCTGGCGATCGATGCCGATATCGCCGCCGGCACCGGCCGGGTGACACTGGGTAACTGGGGGCACGCGCGCTGGCGCACCGTGGGCGATCAGGTACAGGGGCAGGTATGGCTGGAAGGGTGGCCCGGCGAACAGGCCGCCTGGCCCGGCGAGCCGGGTTGGTACGTTCTATGGCGGCCAAACCGCATCGACACCCAGCGTTGGGTCAAGGCCCTGAGCGAGCTCGAGGCCGACGATTCGGCGTCTACCGTGGAGAACCGCGTTGGCACGACGCTCGAGGACGATGTCGGCAATCCCGAGGCGAAGCCCGTCAAGGACGGCGGCGGCCTCAAGCGTATTGCGCTGTCGACGCCGTGCATCCTGGTGGATGGTCGCTGTCTCGGCGGCTTGCAGGCCGATGCCTCGCCGTTGTCGAACGGCTGGCGACTGTCGCTGGCGGGCGAGATCGCCGCAGGTGAGGCTAGCTGGCAGCCGGACGCCGCGATGCCGATCGACGTCAACCTGCAGCGTCTCAACCTGGACGCGCTGACGCCCGAGAAGGAGGCGGATCAGGGCCAGGTATCGAGCCTGATGGAGGAGATCGAGACCGCCCCTCATCCCGCGGCGATGCCTTCGGGGCTCGACAAGGTGCCGGCGGGCCGCGTGCGAGTCTCGCAGTTCGAGCGCCAGGGGCGAAAATTCGGTCCGCTGGACGCCACCTGGCAAGCCGACGGGAGACGCCTCGCCGTCAACCCGCTGACCCTCACCTTGGGCGAGCTGAAGCTGTCCGGGGCGCTCGAGTGGGAGGCCTCCGGCAATGCGAGCTTGAGCCGGGTCCAGGTGCACGCCACCGGCGGTAACGTGGGGAGCGCCTTCCAGGCGCTGGACCAGCAGGTGCCGGTCACCAGCGAGAGTGCGGACGCTGAGCTGCAGCTCTCCTGGCCGGGGGCCCCATGGCAGTTCGCCTTGCCGCTGTCGACGGGGCGGGTTCAGGCGACCATGGAGAATGGGCGGCTGCGTCAGATCCACTCATCGGGAGCCAAACTGGTCGGGCTTTTCAACCTGGACAACGTGCTGCGCCGCCTGCAGCTGGACTTTTCCGATGTCACCAGCGGCGGTACGTCTTTCAATAGCATCGAGGGCAGCGCTACGCTGTACAATGGCCGGTTGCAGACCGAGGGGCCGATCGTCATCGACGGCACCGCCACTCGATTCACGCTCTCCGGCGGCGTCGATCTCAATCGGCAGACGCTGGACCAGCGCCTCGGGATCACCGTGCCCGTGAGTCAGAATCTGCCGCTGGTCGCGGTCATGGCCGGCGCCCCGCAGGTCGGTATCGGCCTGTTCGTCGTCGATCAGCTGTTCGGCCGCTGGCTCGACCGGGCAACGCAGATTTACTATCGCATCGAGGGCCCCTGGTCCTCGCCGAACATCAACCTGGAAAGTGCCCAATGACACTGAGCCCGATGAAACAGACGAGTGGTGACGCCCTCGAGCAGGCGTCGACGCTGCTGCTGGCCCCCGGCGGGCTGGACGTGGAATCGTTGAGCGTTGGCCTGGGCCACGCCATGGGCGTCGGTATCGACTACGCCGATCTTTTCTTCCAGCGCACCTGGCACGAGATGTGGGTGCTGGAAGATGGCGAGGTCAAGGATGCCAGCTACAACATCGATGGCGGCGTCGGCGTGCGCTCGCTCTCCGGCGAGAAGACCGGCTTCGCCTACTCCAGCCAGATCAGCCCGGATGCGCTGCTGGATACCGGACGCACCGCTTCCGGTATCGCGCGCAGCGGCGAGCGGCGCGAACCGGCATCGATCCAGGTCGCCACCGCGACGTCTCGTTACCAGGGTGTCGATCCGCTGAGCGGTCTTGGCGCCGAAGAGAAGATCGCGATGCTCAAGCAGGCGGATCGCGTGGCACGTGCCGCCGACCCCGCGGTGACCCAGGTCAGCGCGTCGCTGACCGGTGTCCACGAGGTGGTGCTCGTGTGTGCCAGCGACGGCACGCTGGCCGCCGATATTCGGCCGCTGGTGCGGTTCAACGTCAATGTGATCGTCGCCAGGAACGGGCGCCGCGAACGCGGCAGTGCCGGTGGCGGCGGCCGCTACTCCATGCAGCGCCTGCGGGACGACAACGTCGCCGACACCTACGCCAGGGAAGCCGTGCGGCAGGCGCTGGTGAACCTGGAAGCGGTCGACGCGCCGGCAGGCCAGATGCCGATCGTGCTGGCCAATGGCTGGCCGGGCATCCTGCTGCATGAAGCGGTGGGCCACGGTCTGGAAGGGGATTTCAACCGCAAGGGCAGCTCCTCCTTCGCCGGCCGCCTGGGCCAGCAGGTGGCGGCCAAGGGCGTCACCGTCGTCGACGATGCCACCCTCGACGACTGCCGCGGCTCGCTGAGCATCGACGACGAGGGGACGCCGGGCCAGTACACGCCGTTGATCGAGGATGGCATCCTCACCGGCTACATGCAGGACAAGCTCAACGCGCGGTTGATGGGAATGCAGCCCACCGGTAACGCGCGCCGTGAATCCTACGCTCACGTCACCATGCCCCGCATGACCAACACCTACATGCTGGCGGGGCAGGACGACCCGGAGGAGATCGTCAAGAGCGTCAAGCGGGGTATTTATGCGGTCAGCTTCGGCGGCGGCCAGGTCGACATCACCTCCGGCAAGTTCGTGTTCTCGGCCTCCGAGGCGTACCTGATCGAGGATGGCAAGATCACGGCGCCGGTCAAGGGCGCCACGCTGATCGGCAATGGCCCCGAAGCGATGTCGCGGGTCTCGATGATCGGCAACGACATGGCGCTGGACAGCGGTATCGGGATCTGCGGCAAGGAGGGCCAGGGCGTGCCGGTGGGCGTGGGCCAGCCGACCTTGAAGCTGGACGAGATCACCGTCGGTGGCACGCAATCCTAGTTGGAAGAGTGAAGAAACAGGAGGGAAGGCCAGCGCCTAAGAAGGGAGGGGCCGGGGATGTGGTCCTTCGTCCCTCTTCCAGGCGCGCAGCGCCGCTCTCCCGCCTTCGAGGCGCGCCGCGCCGGTCTCACATGCCGGCGGTATCGCGAATCAGCTGGAACAGCTTGCGGGAGCTGGCGGGCGGCTTGTCGCGCTGTCTCTCGCTGCGGGCGTTGCGGATCAATTGGCGCAGCGACTGGCGGTCGACATGGGGGTGCGCTTCGATGAAGGGCTCCAGTGCGTCATCGTCCTCGATCAGCTGGTCACGAAGCCGTTCGAGACGGTGGAACGCCGCGTTGCGCTGGACATGCTCATGGTCGATCTCCTCGAAGGCGGCCCGGATCGCCTCGCGGTCTTCCTTGCGCATGACCTTGCCGACGTACTGCATGTGGCGACGGCGTCCTTCGTGGGAGCGGATGCGGCCGGTCTCCTCGACGGCAGCGAGCATTTCCTCGGAGAGCGGCAACCGCGCGCGCACGGCGGGGTCCAGCGCGATGATACGCTCGCCCAGGGCCTGCAGCTCCTGCATCTCCCGTTTGATCTGGCTCTTGCTGGGAGGTGCGTCGTGGTCGAAAGCCGTATCGTTGTCCGAATCGTTAGCCATGGTTTACCCAATGCGTCGAGTGAGGGCCGTAGTATATCAGCGCGAATCGCCTCGCCAACGCCTCTTGTCGGTCGGGGGCGTGGAGAGAGCCACGTCCAGAATTCGAATCGACCCAGGCTACGCTCGATCGGTATCCCCGGTGGGCGGAGTTTCAAGCATCAGGAGTCTCAGATGAGTCAAGCTTTCAACGCCGAGGCGCAGCAATCGCGCCTCGAGGAGCGCGCCGGCATGGCGCTGGAACTGGCCAGGCAACTTGGCGCAGACGCTTGCGAGGTCGGTGCCAGCGTCGATCAGGGGTTGGGCGTGAGCGTGCGTCTGGGCGAGATCGAGACCGTGGAGCTCTCCCGCGATCAAGGCATCGCGGTCACCGTCTACGTGGGCAACCGCAAGGGCAACGCCTCCTCTTCGGACGCCGGTGACGCCTCGATTCGTGCGGTGGTGGAGAAGGCGATCTCGATCGCGCGCTATACCGGCGAGGACCCGGCCTCGGGGCTCGCCGATGCGTCGCTCATGGCGACCGAGCTGCCGGATCTCGACCTCCACCATCCCTGGGCGCTGAGCACCGACGAGGCGGTCGAGCTGGCGTTGCGCTGCGAGAACGCCGGCCGCGAGCGCACTGGCATCACCAACTCCGAGGGGGCGAGTCTGTCCTCGTCGGAGGTGGTCACGGTCTACGCCAACAGCCATGGTTTCCTGGGCAGCAAGCGCGGCACTCGGCATTCGCTCTCCTGTCTGCTGATCGGTGGCAGCGGCGATGGCATGCAGCGCGATCACGATTTCACCACGGCGCGCAGGGCCGGCGATCTGGCAAGCCCCGAGTCGGTGGGTATCAGCGCCGCCGAGCGGACACTGAGCCGGTTGGGCGGGCAGCGGCCCAGGACCGGGCGGTTCCCGGTGCTGCTGGCGCCGGACATGGCTCGCGGGCTGGTCGGCAACCTGCTCAACAGCATCGCCGGTGGCGCGCTCTACCGCGAGTCGTCGTTTCTCTGCGACCAGCTCGGCGAAACGCTGTTCCCGGACTGGTTCACCCTCGGTGAGCATCCGCGCGAGGTTGGTGGCATGGCGAGCGCCGCCTTCGATGGTGACGGCGTGGCCACTCGCGACAACGTCTTCATCGATCGCGGCAAGCTGGCGAGCTACATGCTGGCGGCCTATAGCGCACGTCGCCTGGGCCTCCAGACCACCGGCAACGCGGGCGGCGCGCGTAACGTTCGCATACAGGCACCGACGGTCTCGCTGGAGCGCCTGATGCAGCAGATGGGCACGGGGATCATGGTGACCGAGATGATGGGGCAGGGACTCAATCCGGTGACCGGCGACTACTCGCGGGGCGCGGCGGGTTTCTGGGTCGAGAATGGCCGGATCTCCCACCCGGTGGAGGAGTTCACCGTGGCCGGCAATCTGCGCGAGATGTTCGCCGGTCTCCAGGGCATCGGCGACGACATCGACCGGCGGGGCAGCATCCAGACCGGCAGCTGGTTGATCGACTCGATGACCATCGCGGGGCAGTAGCTGTCCGGGCTTCGCCCGGAGCCGTAAGTCATAAGCTTTAAGAAAGGTCAAAAACGCAAGGCCAGGTCAATACCGTTTATTTCGATGAAGATCGGAGGTTGCACACTGGCTTACGGCTTACGGCTTTTAGCCGTCGAAGCGATCCTTGACATAGGTGATCTCGGTGCGGTCGTGCGGCGCGGGAGCGCCGTCCTCGCCGAGATTCACGAAGACCATCCTGTCGATCGTCAGGATGCTCTTGCGGGTGATCTTGTTGCGGACGTGGCACTCCAGCGTGATGGAGGTGGTGCCGAAATGGGTGGCGGTGATGCCCAGTTCGATGATGTCGCCCTGCCGGGCACTGGAGACGAAGTTGATCTCGGAGATGTATTTCGTCACCACCTGGGCGTTGCCCAGTTGAATGATGGCGTAGATCGCCGCCTCCTCGTCGATCCAGCGCAACAGGCTGCCACCGAACAGCGATCCGTTGGGGTTGAGATCCTCGGGCTTGATCCATTTGCGGGTGTGAAAGTTCATCTGCTGCTCCTTGTCCGGGCGCCCGTGTCCGATCGCCATGTCGTTACAGGTAGAACGCTGTCGCCAAGCCGAGGAAGGCGACGAAGCCCACCACGTCGGTGATGGTCGTCAGCAGCACGCCGCCGGACAGCGCCGGGTCGATCTTGAACTTTTTCAGCATCACCGGGATCAAGGTGCCTGCCAGCGTTGCCACGGTCAGGTTGATGATCATCGCCATGGCGATGATCTCGCCCAGTCGAATGTCATCGAAGCGGAATACCGACATCGCGCCCACGACCACCGCCCAGATCAGGCCGTTGGTCATGCCGACGAGCAGTTCTCGAATCAGCAGCCAGCGGACATTGGCACCCGAGACGTGCCCCAGAGCGATACCGCGAATCAGAACGGTCAGGGTCTGCGAGCCGGCGATCCCGCCCATGCTGGAAACGATCGGCATCAACACGGCCAGCGCGGCAATCTGCTGGATGGTGTCCTCGAAGAAACCGATGGCGATGGAGACGATCGTCGCCGCCACCAGATTGATGCCGAGCCATACCGCACGGCGGCGGCTCGTCCTCAGCGCGGGCGCGAAGGTGTCTTCGTCCTCGTCGAGACCTGCCATGCTCATGACCTGGTGCTCGGCATCTTCCCGGATGACATCGACCACGTCGTCGATGGTGATGCGGCCGAGCAGTTTGCCATCGATGCCGACGACCGGTGCCGAGATCAGATCGTGCTTCTGGAACAGCGTCGCCACGTCACTGTCCGAGGCGGTCGCCTGAATGGCGTGAAAGTCGGTCTGCATCACTTCGCGCACCAGCACCGAGACATCCGATACCAGCAGGCGGTTGATCGACAGAATGCCGATCAGCTCGTCGCGACGCGTGACCACCAGCAGGGTGTCGGTGGCATCAGGCAGGCGCTCGTGGCGACGCAGATAGCGTAGCACGACGTCCAGCGTGATATCCGGGCGGATGGTGATTGCATCCGGGTTCATCAGGCCGCCGGCGGTGTCCTCCGGATAGGAGAGAACCGCTTCGACGCGCTGGCGCTCCTGCGCCTCCATCGACTGGAGGACTTCCTGAATGACGGTATTGGGTAGCTGCTGCAGCAGGTCGGCGAGGTCATCGACGTCGAGCCCTTCGGTCGCCGTCAGTAGCTGTTCCGCATCCATGCGGTTGAGGAATTCGAGCTGGACGTCGTCGCCCAGGTACTGCAGCACGTCGCCATGTAGCTCGGGGTCCAGCAGACCCCAGAGGATGTCGCGCTCCTTGGGCGGCGTGGATTCCAGCAGATGGGCGACATCCACCGGCGCCAAGCCGCGGTTGAGCATGCGCCGCGCCTGATCCAGCGCGCCGCTCTCGAGGGCTTCGTTGAGTTTGGCCAGCCGTGGCTGCAGTTTTTCGGGATTGTTGCTCATCCTGAACGGTCATCCTTGAACGACTGGCGATAGGGTGAGCATTCTACCATCGTCGAGAGAAATGACGAGGATAGAAAACGCTGTTCATAAACGGGTGGGGTTACTCGTCCTCGTGAAAGCGAGCCTCGAACAGCCTGACGATGGCGTCCATGGCAGCGTCTGCATCCTCGCCTTCAGTGACGACGATCAATTCGGTGCCACAAGGTGCCGCAAGCATGAGCAGCGACATGATATTGGCGGCGTCCGCCTGGCGGTTACCGTGATGGATCGCCACGCGCACGTCGAAGGGTTGGCAGCATTGAACCAGTTTGGTGGCGGCACGGGCATGCAGTCCGCGGCGGTTGGTCAGGCGAAGTTCACGTGTCGGCATCGCGCTCGGATGATCCTGCGTTTCCTGTGGGTGCGGACGGCTGCGCTGCTGAGTCGCTCGGGAGAGCGGTGTGAATGCCCAGCTCACGATGGCGCAGTCGAATATCGGCGTCGTCGTGGTGAAAATGGCGTGCCAGTCGCTCGATCAGATAGACCGAGCGGTGTTGACCGCCGGTACAGCCGATGGCGACCGTCAGATAACTGCGATGACTGGCCAGATAGGATGGCAGCCAGCGATCGAGCCAGCCGTGGATGTCCTCCGCCAGGGCGTGGACGTCGGGATAGGACTCGAGGAACTCGATGATCTGGGCATCCCGGCCGTCGTAGGCGCGCAGCCCGGGATCCCAGAACGGATTGGGAAGGCAGCGCGCGTCGAATACCATGTCGGCGTCCAGCGGCACGCCCCGTTTGAAGCCGAACGACTCGAAGGTCAAGGTCAGCCGGCCACCGGTATGCTTGGCCACCTGTTCGCCGATTCGGGCCCGGAGGTCGTGCACCGACAGCCCCTGGGTGTCGATCACCAGGTCGGCCACGCGGCGAATCGGCGCGAGATAGCCTTGCTCGTGATCGATGGCCTCGGCCAGCGTCATGTCGTTGCCGCGGGTCAGCGGATGGCGACGACGAGTGGCTGAGTAGCGTTCGAGCAGGATCTTGGCATCGGCGGTGAGATAGACGACCTGGGTGTCTATGCCGCGCCCGCGCACCGCGTCCAGCAGGATGGGAAAACGCTCCAGCGATTCCGGCAGGTTGCGCGCGTCGATACTGACCGCCACGTTGGGCCGGGATGGCGGAGCGCTGCGCAGTTCGTCGATCAGCGGGGCGAGCAGGTTGGCGGGGAGGTTGTCGATGGCGTAGTAGCCAAGATCCTCGAGCGCCTGCAGCGCAATCGATTTCCCCGAGCCCGAGCGGCCACTGATGATGACGAGTTGCATCGCTTATCCGTCGTCGCTGTCACGGTGATGGCGAATGGCATCGACGAGCGCATCGTGCAGCGCCCGCTGCGAGTCGGCCTGGCGCAACTGCTGCCGAACGCTGCTCTGGTTCATGATGCCGGCGACTTCCGCCAGCAGCGACAGATGCGCATCATCCGCCTCTTCCGGCACCAGCAGCACGAAAACGAGGTCCACCGGCTCGCCGTCGATGGCGTCGAAGTCGATGGCGTCCTCCAGGCGCATGAATCCCGCAATCGGCCCTTTGCAATGAGGGCTGCGAGCATGGGGGATGGCAACGCCGTTGCCGATCCCCGTGCTTCCCAGTCGCTCGCGACCGATCAGGCGGCTGAAGACCTCATGGCTATCCAGGCTGGGCGTGTTCTGGGCGATGAAGGTGCTGAAAAATTCCAGCAGACGTTTTTTGCTGCCCCCCGTGACCTCGAACAGGGTTCGCTCGGGGGGCAGAATGCTTTCCAGTGTCATCATCAGGCGTCAACGGGCGCCTGCGCCTTGGGCGCGGGCTTGTGCCTTCTCTTTGTGCTTGACCAGTTGGCGGTCGAGTTTGTCGGCCAGTGAATCGATGGCGGCGTACATGTCGGTATCGCTGGCTTCGGCGTGCAGGTCGCCGCCGGCCGCGTGCAGGGTACAGGCTGCCTGCTGGCGTTCCTTCTCGACACTCAGGGTGACCTGGACGTTGGTGATGTTGTCGTAGTGACGCTCCAAACGAACGAGTTTCTCTCCGACGTAGTCCCGGAGGGCGTCGGTCAGCTCGACATGGTGGCCGGTAACGTTCACTTGCATGACACACTCCTGTTGCGGCAGATGGCACTTCTGATTGTAACCCTTTTCAGGGCACTGCAAAGGCATCGTGATCGATCTGGTTCGGAATGGCGAGCCTTGACTGACTTCGGGCCCGGGGATCAGGCCAGGCGCTTGCGTTCACTGGACGACGGAATGCCCATGGCTTCACGGTATTTGGCCACGGTGCGCCTGGCGACGCTGATGTCGGACTGGGCCAGCAATTCGACCAATTTGCTGTCCGAGAGAGGTTTGCGCGGGGGCTCGTCGCCGATGAATTTCTTGATGCGGGCGCGGATGGCAGTGCTTGAATAGCTGTCGCCGTCGCCACCCTGTCCGCCGACCTGGCTCGAGAAAAAGTACTTCAACTCGAACACGCCGCGTGGCGTGTGGATGTATTTCTGGGTCGTGACCCGGGAGATCGTCGATTCATGCATGTCGACGCTGCGGGCGATGTCGGCCAGGATCAGGGGTTTCATCGCCTCTTCGCCGCGCTCGAGAAACCCCACCTGGCGCGACATGATCTCCCGGCCCACCCTGAGCAGCGTGTCGTTTCGGCTGGAGAGGCTCTTGATCAGCCAGCGGGCTTCCTGCAGGTGCTGGCGCAGGAAGGTGTTGTCATCGCTTTTGTCCGCCCGTTTGATCAGGGCGGCGTAGTCGGGCTGGATGCGCAGGCGCGGCAGGGTCTCGGCGTTCAGCTCGATGCGCCAGCCATCGCGAGAGGGCGTGGCAACCAGGTCGGGGATCACGTAGTCGTCGCGGCTGGTGTCGAAGCGCTGGCCCGGGCGCGGCTCCAGCGTCCGGATCAAGGCGATGACGCTATCGAGCTCCTCCTCCTCGAGACGCAGGCGGCGCTTGAGCAGTCGTCGATCGTTGCCGGCCAGGGCTTCGAGGAACTGGCGCACCAGACGCTTGGCCTGGGGGAGCAGTGGGGTGTCGTCGTCCAGCGTGCCGAGTTGAAGCAGCAGGCACTCGCGCAGGTTGCGAGCGCCGACGCCGGTGGGGTCGAACTGTTGCAGGCGCATGAGCGTGTGCTCGAGATCGGCCGTGCTGACGCTCTCCCCGCGCTGCTCGCGCAGGCTCGCCGCCAGCTCGTCCAGTGAGTCCACCAGGTAGCCATCGTCGTTGATGGCGTCGATCAGGCACTCTCCCAGTGCCAGCTCGCGCTCGTCGAAATCTCCCATCGCCAGCTGCCAGAGCAGGTGGTCGCGAAGGGTCGTGACAGCCGCGTTACGGTCGAAGTCCGGGGCTTCCTCGTTACTGCTCGCGCTGCCCGGAGAGCCGACATGGGCGTCCTGGTAGGTATCGCTCCAGTCGCTGTCGAGGGCCAGTTCGTCGGGAATGTCATTGGCCCACTCGTCTTCCGTGGCGTCCTGGGTCTCCTGCTCCGAATAGGGCTCTTCCATTTCCAGCATCGGATTGGACTCCAGCGCCTGCTGTATTTCCTGACGCAGGTCGAGCGTCGACAGCTGAAGCAGTTGAATGGCCTGCTGGAGCTGAGGCGTCATGGTCAACTGCGTGCCGACCCTGAGTTGCAGCGAGGGCTTCATGGACATGGAAAAGCGATCGTCACGATAACGGAGGAAGGCTCACAACGTTACTGGCTGCGATGGCGATATGCAACGCTTTATGCAAGAAACATGCCATCAGTGTGGGTTCCGAAGTGGCGGCAACCGATGGCATGACGAAAAGGGCAGGGGGCTACAGGCGGAACTCGTGGCCGAGATAGACCTCGCGAACGCGCTGGTTTTCGAGAATGGCCTGGGGACGGCCCTCGGCGATGATCTGGCCGTCACCGACGATGTAGGCGTTATCGCAGATGTCGAGCGTCTCGCGCACGTTGTGGTCGGTGATCAGGACGCCGATCTCGCGGTCGCGCAACTGGCGGATGATGCTCTTGATGTCGCCGACCGAGATGGGGTCGACACCGGCGAACGGTTCGTCGAGCAGGACGAATGCCGGCTCGGTGGCCAGGGCGCGGGCGATCTCGACGCGCCGGCGTTCGCCACCGGACAGGCTCATGCCCAGGTTGTCGCGAATATGGTCGACGTGGAAATCGCCGAGCAGCTGTCCCAGCCGTTCGCGCCGCCCGGCGCGATCCAGATCCTTGCGCGTCTCGAGGATCGCCATGATGTTGTCGGCGACGCTCAGCTTGCGGAAGATCGAGGCCTCCTGCGGCAGATAGCCGATGCCGGCTCGTGCCCGGTCGTGCATCGGCGCACGGCTGAGATCCATGTCGTCGATGTGGACGCTACCCGCATCGGCCTTGACCAGGCCGACGATCATGTAAAAGGACGTCGTCTTGCCGGCGCCATTCGGTCCCAGCAAGCCGACGATACTCCCTTGCCGCAGCGTCAGGCTGAAGTCGTGGACGACTCGGCGTCCCTTGTAGCTCTTGGCAAGGTTGGCGGCCGTTAGCGTTTTCATGAATACGATCCTTGTGGCTGCGCGCCGGAGAGTGATGTCGCGGTCACGCCCCGCGCGACGGCTCGAAACGATGCCGGGTCATGGTTCGACCGTTACTGGGACGAATCGCGCGGCGTGAGAGTCATGCGGACGCGGCCGTCGCCGCTTCCGTCGCCATTCTGGGCGGAGCGGGCCTGGACGCGTCGCGAGTCGAGATAGTACTCGACATAGGCACCGTCGAAGGTGTCGCCGGCCTGGTGCAGCTCAGCGTTGCCGATCAGCTCCACCCGTCGTTCGGCGGCGTGATAGACCACGGTATCGCCCCAGCCCTTGACGATCTCCTGATCGGGCGCCGGCTTCTGTTCGAGGTAGGCGCGCTCGCCACCGCCGCCCTTGGCGGTGACCTGGCTGACCTGGCCGTTGTTGCCGCGCTGGATATCAACGCGTGCCGCCTTGAGATGCATGCTGCCTTGCTGCATGTCGACGCCGCCCGTGTAGACGGCAGTGCCCTGGCGATCGTCCAGCTCGAGTTGATCGGCGGCGATTTCTATCGGTGCGCTGGCATCGCTCTCCAGCGCGACGGTCGGAAGACTGGTGAAGCCCAGCGCGGTCAGCACCAGGAGTTGGCCGATTTCTCGCCTCATGATCCTTGATCCTCAGATTGCTGTGGCAGGCGCCCCTGCACGTTGTCGGTCAAGCGCATACGATCTTCGTTGATCCAGGCATCGAAGCGGTTCCCGCGCATGCTCTGATTATGCTGACGCAACACGGAAGGCGTGTCACTCCAGGCGTGGGCTTCGCGATTGTCGTAGTGCAGCGTCTGCGTCTCCAGGCTCCACGCCTGCTCCGGCTGAACCAGGCGTGCGTCGCCCTGGAGCGTCAACTGTTCTCCGCTGCGGCTCAGTCGCCCCGTCTGGCTGGTCACCTGCCACTGGCGTTGCTGGTCGTCGGTCAGATAGCCATGGGGCGCTTCGGTGCGGATGATGTCGTCGGACGGCGTGTGTACCAGCCGTGGCGTCTCCAGGCGCTGATAGGCGCGACCCTGTTCATCGAAGCGCGTCATGCTGGCATCCTCGAGATAGTAGTCGGGCTCGCCGACCGTGTTGCCGATGACGGGCTCCTGGTCGTTCTCGCCGCGCTGATCCAGGTAGGTCAGACCAGCCCCCAGGACCAGCAGCAGGACCAGCAGGCCGAGGCGTCGCCACCAGGGAGACTGGAATCTGGCTGTTTTGGCCACGTTATCTCCTCGTATTGATTGTGCGTGTCGTGATCGAAGGTTCCGGGTGCCTCACGCCTGTCGTCGGATGGCACGGTCGACATCGCGGGACGACGGGTGTCGAGCGGCGCCTCAGATGACGCCGCTTCTCAACAGGTCGTGCATGTGCAGGGCGCCCACTGGCGAACCGTCCTCGACGACTGCCAGGGCGGTAATTCGGTTGTCCTCCATGATCCTGACAGCCTCCGCCGCCAGCATGTCGGGGGAGGCCGTCTTGCCGCCGCGGGTCATGACGTCGTCCACCCGCAGCAGCGCGAAATCGCCACGCTGATCGAGCGTGCGACGCAGGTCGCCGTCGGTATAGACACCGACCAGCATGCCGCGTTCATCGACGACGCAGGTGAACCCCATGCCCTTTAGCGTCATCTCCAGCAACGCCTCTCGCAGCGGGCTGCCGGCCGGCACGCTGGGGAGGCGGTTGCCCTCGTGCATGAGATCCGCGACTCGCAGCAGCAGCCGCTTGCCGAGGGTGCCGCCAGGGTGGGAGAGCGCGAAATCCTCCGCGCTGAACCCCCGCGCCTCGAGCAGCGCCAGCGCCAGGGCGTCGCCCATCGCCAGCGCGGCCGTGGTGGAAGAGGTGGGTGCCAGGTCGTGAGGACAGGCTTCGCGAGAGACGCCGACGTCGATATGGACGTCGCTGTAGCGCGCTAGTGTGGAATCGGGGCGTCCGGTAAGGCTGACCAGTGGCGCGCCGAGACGCTTGAACAGCGGCAGAAGGCCGGTGATTTCCTGGGTCTCGCCTGAGTTGGACAGGGCGATGACGACGTCGTCGCCGGTGATCATGCCGAGATCGCCGTGGCTGGCTTCGCCCGGGTGTACGTAGAAAGCCGGCGAGCCGGTGCTGGCGAGGGTCGCCGCCATCTTGCGCGCAATGTGGCCCGACTTGCCCATGCCGGTGACGATCAACCGGCCTCGGCATTCGAGGAGCAGCTCGCAGGCTTCATCGAAGCAGTCGTCGAGCTTCGACACGAGCTCTCCGATGGCTTGCTGTTCCAGGGTCAACGTGCGCCTGGCGCTGGCGCGGAAATCTAGCGCGGCGATGTCGTTCATGGTCTCGGTCGAGGCTCCCCGATGATGATGGATGGAACGAAGAAGTCGGTCATGACGTCCAAATGCCTGCTGTCGCTATGCTTCGAGGTCCCGTGTCCGGAATGCTTCAATGGCGGCAGTATACCTTTGATCGGCCGGCGATTCGTCCTTCCTGCGGTGGTGATTTTCACGGCAGGGAGATGGCTGGTCGCTGACGCCAAGGTTAGGATACAATGTTCGATAATTGATCTCATTAGATTGGTGGATGCTGCATGGACGATCCGATTATGGTCGAGGTCAAGGACCTGCACTTCTCCCGCGGCAGCACCGACATCTTCCGCGGCGTCGACTTGCAGATTCCACTCGGCAAGATTACCGCCATCATGGGGCCCAGCGGCACTGGGAAGACGACCCTGTTGAAACTGATCGGCGGGCAGCTGGTGCCGGATCGGGGCCAGATCCTCATCGGTGGGCAGGATGTGCACAAGCTGTCTCGGCGCTCGCTCTTCAAGCTGCGTCGCCGAATGGGCATGCTGTTTCAGAGCGGCGCGCTATTCTCGGACCTCGACGTATTCGAGAACGTGGCATTTCCGCTGCGTATCCATACCGAACTCCCGAATGCCATGATCCGCGACATCGTGTTGATGAAGCTCCAGGCCGTGGGGTTGCGTGGCGCCCGGCATCTGATGCCCTCGGAACTGTCCGGTGGCATGGCCAGGCGCGTGGCGTTGGCGCGGGCGGTGGCACTGGATCCGGACCTGGTGCTCTACGACGAGCCGTTCGTGGGGCAGGATCCCATCTCGATGGGGGTGCTGGTGCAACTGATCAAGAAGGTCAACCTGGCGCTGGGCCTGACGGCCGTGATGGTCTCTCACGACATCAAGGAGACATTGTCGATCGCCGACTACGTCTACATCATCGCCGATGGCAAGGTCATGGCGCACGGCTCTCCGCAGACGCTGAACGTGAATGACGACGCTCATGTGAAACAGTTCGTGCATGGCGAGCCCGACGGTCCGGTACCGTTCCACTATCCGGCGCCGGACTTCTTCGACGATATCCTGGCGCCAGCGGGGCAGTTCTCATGAAGCGCCACATCGCTGCCCTGGGCAGGGCGACACTCGATACGCTGAGTTCGATCGGGCGGGCGGGACTTTTCCTGGTCCAGTCGGTGTTCTGTCTCCCGTCCAGAGAAGGGTTTCATCTGTGGTTGCGCCAGATGCATTTCGTCGGCGTGATGTCGGTCGCCATCGTGCTGGTCTCGGGGTTGTTCATCGGCATGGTGCTGGCGCTGCAGGGTTTCACCATTCTGGTCGGTTTCGGCGCCGACGAAGCGCTGGGGCAGATGGTGGCGCTCTCGCTCGTTCGCGAACTGGCGCCGGTGGTGGCGGCGCTGCTGTTCGCCGGTCGCGCGGGATCGGCATTGACGGCGGAAATCGGCCTGATGAAAGCGACCGAGCAGCTCACCAGCATGGAGATGATCGGTGTCGACCCGCTGCGCCGGATCGTGGCGCCGCGGCTCTGGGCGGGTTTCGTGTCGCTGCCCGTGCTGACCGTCATCTTCGGCGTGGTCGGGATCTGGGGTGGCTACCTGGTCGGCGTCGACTGGCTGGGTGTCTACGAAGGTTCCTACTGGAGCAACATGCAGGATAGCGTCGACTTCGTCGACGATGTGCTCAACGGCATGGTCAAGAGTCTGGTGTTCGGTCTGGTCGTGACCTGGATCGCGGTATTCCAGGGCTATGACCTGATTCCTACCTCGGAAGGTATTTCGCGCGCGACCACCCGGACGGTGGTATACGCCTCGCTGGCGGTATTGGGCCTCGATTTCGTGCTCACCGCGTTGATGTTTGGAGATCTCGGATGAAGCGCAATAGCTGGTTGGAACTGGGCGTCGGCATTTTCATGCTGGCAGGCATTCTGGGGCTGGTGTTTCTCGGCCTCAGGGTCAGCGGTCTGGGGGTGGGAGTGCCCAACGACACGTTCACGCTGACTGCGAACTTTGCCAACATCGGGGGGTTGCGGCCACAGGCGAAAGTCACCATGTCGGGGGTGCGCGTCGGCAAGGTGACCGACATTCAGCTCGATCCCAAGTGGTTCGACGCCAAGGTCACCATGGAGCTGGACTCGGAGTACGATGGCAAACTCTCCGACGACACCACGGCGGCGATCCTGACGTCGGGGCTGCTGGGCGAGCAGTACGTCGGCCTGACCGTGGGGGGCGCGCCGGACATGCTCCATGATGGCGACGTCATTCACGATACTCAGCAGGCACTGGTGCTGGAAGAGCTCATTCAGCAGTTCGTGTCGAACATGGCCAAGTAAGTCGGAAGAACGTAATCGCAGACAAGGAGTCGATGATGAAAATGACCTTCTCACGTAACGCCTCGAGTGCGTCACGGTGTCATGCCGGGATGCGCGGCATCTGGATGGTGGCGCTGACCCTCGTCGCGGCGTGTCTGGCGAGCATGACCACGACGGCGCAGGCTCAGCAGTCGCCGACCCAGGTGATCCAGCAGAGCGTCGACTCCCTGATGTCCGAGCTGGAGGGCAAGAAGGATTACTACGCGCAGCACGAGGGTGAGCTGGCGAAGCTCGTCGACACCAACATGGCGGAAGTGGCCGATTTCCGTTACATCGGCGCCAGTGTGATGGGGCGCTACTTCCGTGGCGCCAGCCCGGAACAGCGCTCGCGGTTCGTCAACGTATTCCGCAAGACGTTGATCGATACCTATGCCAAGGGGCTGGTGACGTTCGACTACAAGACGCTGCGCGTGAAGGACAGCGAGAACGCCGGCCGCTATGACGACCAGGCCTCGGTACCCATGGAGGTGATCTCGACCAGTGGCCAGACCTATCCGGTCAACTTCACGCTGCGCCAGAGCGATGGTCAGTGGAAAGTGATCAATGTCATCGTCAACGGTATCAACCTCGGCCTGACGTTCCGCAATCAGTTCGATCAGGCGATGCGCGACAACAACCGCGACATCGATGCCGTGATCGACAACTGGGCGCCGGAAGTCGGGACCGATGAACTCGAGAAGGGCGGGGACGCGTGAGTCTGCTGCTCGAGCGCGAGGACGCCACGCTGGAGGTCGTCGACGACAACGTGTTGACGATCTGCGGCGAGGCGGATTTCGACAGTGCCGGCCCGCTGGCCCAGGCGGGCCGGCACTGGCTGGCGGATCAGCCGGCCCAGGCCGAGGTCTCGTTCGACCTGACAGGCGTTCAGATTGCGAGTAGCGCGGTGCTCAGCGTGCTGTTGGTCTGGGTACGCAGCGTGCAGCGCCATTCGCTGCGGCTGAATCGCGTCTCGCTGTCGCCCGCCTTGCAGCGCCTGATGGACATCACCGAGCTGGCGCCGCTGCTGCCGGCCGTCGAGACGACTTGCGCCGAGCCGGCGCGAGACCGCGGCTAGACCTTCTCCCTCCGAGCGTCCCGATGTCGTTCTCCGGCTTGCGGCGTTTTTGCATGCTGGCGAGATCGCCAAGACGGGGCGCTTTCCGCTACCATGTGGCGCTTTCCCTGCGCACTCTGCGCAGCAGTCACAAGGGAGCCCGATTGCCATGCAACCCAGCGATGTCAAAAACCGCCTCGAGAGTCAGATCGACGGCTGTGAATTCCATATCCAGGGCGAAGGCTGCAACTTTCAAGTGATCGCCGTGGGCGACGTCTTCGATGGCATGAGCCCGGTCAAGCGCCAGCAACTGATCTACGGCGCGCTGTCGGACGAGATCGCCTCCGGCGCGCTGCATGCCATCAGCATCAAGACGTTCACGCCCGCTCAGTGGAAATCGGCGCCGGAGAATCTCGGTGTCTGAGCCCCTGCCCGGCCTCTCGGGCCGGTCATCTCTCTCGATTCTATAGCGAACCTTCATGGACAAGCTGATCATTACCGGTAATGGGCCGCTGGACGGTGAAGTCTGGGCCAGTGGCGCCAAGAACTCGGCGCTGCCGATACTGGCGGCGACGCTGCTCGCCGACGAACCCGTGACCATCGGTAACCTGCCGCATCTCCAGGACATCACCACGACACTCGAACTGCTCGGACGCATGGGCATCGAACCGGTCATGGGCGAGAAAATGAGCATCCAGATCGATGGCTCGCAGGTGCGCGACTGTCATGCCCCCTACGAGCTGGTCAAGAAGATGCGTGCCTCGATTCTGGTTCTCGGGCCGCTGCTGGCGCACTTCGGCAAGGCCGACGTGTCGCTGCCAGGGGGCTGTGCCATCGGCTCGCGTCCGGTCGATCTCCACATTCGCGGGCTCGAGGCGATGGGCGCGGAGATCACCGTCGAGGGGGGCTATATCCGTGCCCGCGTCGATGGTCGCCTCAAGGGCGCCACGATCTTCTTCGATACCGTCACCGTGACCGGTACCGAAAATCTGCTGATGGCCGCCACGCTGGCCGAAGGCACCACGGTGCTGGAAAACGCCGCCCGCGAACCGGAAGTCGTCGATCTGGCCGAGTGCCTGATCGCCATGGGCGCCGATATTCGGGGCCAGGGTACCGACACCATCACTGTCGAGGGCGTCGAGCGTCTGCACGGCTGTCACTACGACGTGATGCCGGACCGGATCGAAACCGGGACCTTTCTGGTCGCCGCCGCCGCCACTGGCGGGCGCGTGCGGGTACGCAAGACGCGGGCCGACATCATGGAGGCGGTGCTGGCCAAGCTCGAGGAGGCCGGAGCCACCATTGCCGCCGGAGAAGACTGGATCGAGCTCGACATGGGCGGGCGCCGGCCCAAGGCCGTGAACCTGCGCACGGCGCCGTATCCGGCCTTCCCGACGGACATGCAGGCCCAGTTCGTGGCGCTGAATGCGGTGGCCGAGGGCACTGGCACGGTCGTCGAGACCATCTTCGAAAATCGCTTCATGCATGTGCAGGAGCTCAACCGGATGGGCGCGCACATCGCGCTCGAGGGCAACACCGCGGTGGTGACTGGCGTCGAGAAGCTTTCCGGTGCGCCGGTGATGGCGACCGATCTGCGGGCGTCGGCGAGCCTGGTGGTGGCGGCGATGGTGGCTCAGGGCGAGACGATGGTGGATCGGATCTACCATATCGATCGCGGTTACGAGTGCATCGAAGAGAAATTGCAGCTGCTGGGTGCGCGCATTCGCCGCGTGCCGGGTTAGTCGGGTGTAGAGATACCATGAGCAATCAACTGATCCTGGCGCTATCCAAGGGCCGTATCCTCGAAGAGACCTTGCCACTGCTGGCGGATGCGGGCATCACCCCGGCGGACGATTTCGGCAAGAGTCGCAAGCTGCTGTTCGACACCAACCTGCCCGACGTCAAGCTGGTGGTCATCCGGGCGGTGGACGTGCCGACCTACGTACAGCTGGGGGCAGCCGACCTGGGTGTCGCCGGCAAGGACGTATTGCTGGAGCACGGCGCCGAGGGGCTCTACGAGCCACTCGACCTGGGGATCTCGCGCTGCCGGCTGATGACGGCGGGTATCGTCGACGCCCAGCCCGCGCGGGCCAAGCGCCGGGTGGCGACGAAGTTCGTCAATGTGGCACGTCGTTACTATGCGGAGCAGGGTATCCAGGCCGAGGTGATCAAGCTGTACGGGGCGATGGAGCTGGCTCCGCTGATGAACCTGGCCGACGAGATCGTCGATATCGTCGATACCGGCAATACCCTGCGCGCCAACGGCATGGAGCCTCGCGAGCTGATCGAGAACATCAGCACCCGGCTGGTGGTCAACAAGGCGTCGATGACGATGAAGCATGAGCGACTCAGGCCGCTGATCGAGCGCTTGCGTCACGCGGTGAGCGCACGGACCGTCGCTTGAGCCGCAGCTCCGTGAGCGCATCCGGGGACGGTATGCAATCTGTCGGCGGCGGGACGGTCGCACGTAGAGAGAATCAATGATGAGCCAAACGACTACCATTGCCCGTTTCACCACGCGGGACGCTGATTTCGATGCGCGTCTCGACGCTCTGCTGGCCTGGGAAGGGGTCTCCGATCATGAAATCTCCGCCCGCGTCGCGGAGATCATCGAAGCCGTCCGTCGGAGCGGCGACGCGGCATTGATCGAGTATACCAATCGCTTCGACCGGCTTTCCGCAACGGCCATGTCCGAACTGATGATCGGGCCCGAGCGGCTGGAGACGGCGTTCGCGTCGATCCCAGCGGCCCAGCGCGAGGCGCTGCAGCAGGCGGCGGAGCGCATCCGGATCTATCACCAGCGCCAGAAGCCGGAGTCCTGGCAGTACCAGGAGCCGGACGGCACCATGCTGGGCCAGAAGGTGACGGCGCTCGATCGCGTCGGCATCTATGTGCCGGGAGGCAAGGCGGCCTATCCCTCCTCGGTGCTGATGAACGCTCTGCCGGCTCATGTGGCGGGTGTGCGCGAGATCGTCATGGTCGTGCCGACGCCGGACGGCGTGGTCAACGAGCTGGTGCTGGCGGCCGCCCATCTCGCCGGCGTCGACCGCGTCTTCACGCTGGGCGGGGCGCAAGCCGTGGCGGCGCTGGCCTACGGCACCCAGAGCGTGCCCAGGGTCGACAAGATCGTCGGGCCCGGCAACATCTATGTGGCGACCGCCAAGCGGGCCGTCTTCGGCCAGGTCGGCATCGACATGATCGCGGGGCCCTCCGAGATACTGGTCGTCTCCGACGCCGGTACCGATCCGGACTGGCTGGCGATGGACCTGTTTTCCCAGGCCGAGCACGATGAAGATGCCCAGGCCATTCTGGTGACCTGGGATGCCGAACACCTCGAGGCCGTCCTGGCCTCCATCGAGCGCCTGCTGCCGACCATGGAGCGGGAAGCGATCATCCGCGAGTCGCTGGCGAGGCGGGGTGCACTGATCCTCTGTGAAGGGCCCGAGCAGGCGGTCGAGCTGATCAATCGCATCGCGCCCGAACACCTGGAGCTCTCCGTGGAGTCGCCCCAGGAGATGGTGGAAGGCGTACGTCACGCCGGTGCCATCTTCATGGGGCGCCATACGGCGGAGGTGCTTGGTGACTACTGCGCCGGCCCCAACCATGTGTTGCCGACCTCCGGCACGGCGCGTTTCTCCTCCCCGTTGGGCGTCTACGATTTCCAGAAGCGCTCGTCGCTGATCCAGTGTTCTCCGGAGGGGGCCGACACGCTGGGACGGACGGCATCCGTTCTGGCGCGGGGCGAGTCCTTGACGGCCCACGCCCGCTCGGCGGAGAACCGCCTCAAGCGCTGAGGATCGGGCACAGGAAAAGACGACGATCGCCGCCCCTCGGGCGGCGATCGTCGTTGGATGAGGGCTAGCGTTCGCTGGCGTCGCTATCGGCGCCGGGCGCCTCCGAACCCTGGGTGGCCTGGGCCCTTCTCGTCGCGTCGTCGCTGCTTTGGGCGGGCGGCGGGCGCTCGCCGACCTTCAGCGTGACTCTGCGTTTTTCGCCGCCTCGCACGATGGTCAACGGCAGTTGCGTGCCGGGGGGGATCTCGGCGATATCCACCTGGGTCTCCCGCGGATCGAGAATCGGCTTGCCGTCGATGGCGAGCAGGATATCCCCGGGGCGCAATCCAGCCTCGTCGCCGGGTCCGCCTGACACCACGTTGGCAACGATGACGCCACTGAGGGTCTTGAGGCCGAACGACGACGCCAGATCCGGCGTCATCTGTTGAGCGTCGATTCCCAGCCAGCCCCGGATGACCCGGCCCTGGGTCACGATGTCGTTCAGAATGCCGCGTGCCAAGTTGGCCGGTATCGCGAAACCGATGCCCTGGGAACCGCCGGAGCGGGAGAATATCGCCGTATTGATGCCGATCAGCGAGCCGTTGGCGTCCACCAGTGCCCCCCCGGAGTTGCCCGGGT
The DNA here is from genome assembly GCF_937921195.1 of uncultured Salinicola sp. Taxonomy (NCBI): domain Bacteria; kingdom Pseudomonadati; phylum Pseudomonadota; class Gammaproteobacteria; order Oceanospirillales; family Halomonadaceae; genus Salinicola; species uncultured Salinicola sp. The sequence continues at coordinate 10,881 of NZ_CALFQK010000154.1, read as the reverse complement.
TGATCGCGGCGTCGGTCTGGATGAAGTCCTCGTAGCGGCTGAGGCCGAGATGATCGCGCCCGGTCGCGCTGATGATGCCCATGGTCACCGTCTGGCCGACGCCGAAGGGGTTGCCGATGGCCAGGGTGACGTCGCCGATGGCGATGTCCTCCGAATTGCTCAGCTTGATGACCGGCAGGTCGTCGAGGTCGATCTTGAGGACCGCCAGGTCGCTGTCGGGGTCGGTGCCGATCACTTGCGCGATGGCTTCGCGGCCATCCCTGAGGGCCACCTGGATCTCATCCGCATCGTTGATGACATGATTGTTGGTCAGGATGTAGCCCTCTTCGCTGACGACCACCCCCGATCCGAGACTCGATAGCATGCGCTGGCGCTGCGGCATGTTCTTGCCATAGAACTGGCGGAAGAACGGATCCGACATCAGCGGGTGCTGGCTGGTGTCGACGACGCGCGACGAGTAGACGTTGACGACGGCCGGCGCGGCACGGTTGACCGCCTGCGAGTAACTGACGGGCCCTTCGTGGCGATCGAGCGATGGCGCATCGACGACATCGGGTGGGGCGCGTTCCGAGGTCGCGGATTCGACGCCGGCCATTCCGGTCGGGGTGTCGCTGGCCGGCCCGTCTCGGCCCAGCAGCGACGGGAAGGCGTAGAGCAGGACGACGGCGATCAGAATGCCGCAGAGGGCGGGCCACAGGTAGGCGGCTAGGTGGCGGCGCATGTGCTGGGTCCTTAGACTGGAAATCAGAGCGACTTCGCCACGTCCGGCAGCGCTGCGGTGATCGAGGCGGCCGTGTTTGCGCCGATGGGGCCGGGGAGCCCGTCGACGGAATCGATGGAAATACGATGCGCTCGATGACGGTGTGCGCGGTGCCTGGCACGATGTCGATATGGATCGGAAGTGTAACATTCACCAAGGCTTCGCGCTGGGAGACAGTATGATTTCGCGGCAGATTCTCCAGGAGACCGTCGATGCGGAGTTGTGTATCGACGCGTTCAAGGATTACACCGTCAATGGATTGCAGGTCGAGGGGCGGGACAGGATCGAGCGTATCCTGACCGGTGTCACGGCGTGCCAGGCGTTACTCGACGAAGCCGTGGCCTGGGGCGCCGATGCCGTACTGGTCCATCACGGCTACTTCTGGAAAAACGAGCCGGTGAGCGTGACCGGAATGAAGCATCGGCGTCTGGCTACCTTGTTGGGGAACGGCATCAACCTGCTGGCTTACCACCTGCCGCTGGATGCCCACCTTTCACTGGGCAACAACGCCTGCCTGGGGCGGCGTCTGGGATTCGAGATGGAGCGCTGCCTCGACGGTGAGCCGGGGCGGGGACTGCTGTGGATGGGGGCGCCGCAAGCCGAGCTGGACAGCCGGGCCCTGGCGGGGCGCGTCGAGCAGGCGCTGGAGCGCGCGCCCACCCTGATAGAGGGCCATTCCGGAATCGTACGGCGCGTTGCCTGGTGTACGGGAGGCGCCCAGGACATGTTGCCGATAGCCGCCGAGGCGGGTGCCGATGCGTTCATCTCCGGTGAAATCTCCGAGCGCACCACCCACATGGCGAGAGAGATGGGGATCACCTATCTGGCGGCGGGCCACCACGCCACCGAGCGTGACGGTATCCAGGCCCTGGGCAGCTGGTTGGCGGATCGCTTCGATATCGAGCACCGGTTCGTGGACATCGACAATCCGGCTTGAGGGAAGGGGATTGGCGCCCGTCGCCGCCCGGTGGACTTCGACGGGTCTTCGGCCATTTCAGTAGCGGGGAGGCTGCGGGGCGCTCTCCTGCTGCTCCGCGGTTCGGCGTTGGCGGACGCCATAATCTTCGGCCAGCGTGCCGCCGGTGCCGTCGGCATAGTCGCGTGGCACCTGAGGCAGATCGACCTCTTCGTTCTCGTCCTGGCTGCCATGCAGTCGACGTTTCAGCTTGAGATCGTCGACCAGCTTGTCCGCACCCTGGATCAGGTGCTGTTCGAGGTCGTGGCTTTGGCGCTGAATGCTGGAGGCCAGATCGGCCACCTTGGCGAAGTGGTCGTTCAGCGCATCCTTGACCTGATTGAGTTCCAGCTCCGTCTCGGCCAGACGCTGACGCACTTTCTGGTTGCGGGCTACGTTGGCGTTCAGCAGGTGGTAACAAAGGGCGCCGATACCGATGCCCGCCAGGAAGCAGGCGATTGCCAGGATCCAGTCGATATTGCTTTCGTTCACAGTGCGCTCCTCGTCGTCGTGCCCGGCACGACCTGTCTCAAAGACCCTTGCGTAAGGTCGGTGCGGTGCCATTATATCGACCCGCTCGGCTCTCGGGTCAAACCTTGCTTGTCTCCCAGGCACTGTCAAGACTTTCGTCGGAGAGTATAATCCCGCCACCTGTTTCGAACCGAGGTCACGATACCGCCATGAGTTCCCCCCATGCCGCGACGTCCCATCAAGGCACCATGACGCCAATGTCGCGTTATCGCGCGGATCTGGAGCGCGATGACTTCAGCTACGACGCCGCGCAGGAGAATGCCGTCAAGCACCTGCAGCGCCTGTACGACGATCTTCAGCGGACCCCGGCGCCCAAGCCCACGACGGTCTCCGGGGAGTCGAAGCTGTCGAAGGTGGCGGGGCTGTTCGGCAAGCGCAAGGCCGCCGAACCCGAGGCGCCTCCCACGCCTTCGGTCATGGGGCTCTATTTCTGGGGTGGCGTCGGCCGTGGCAAGACCTACCTGGTCGATGTGTTCTACGAGTCGCTGCCCTTCGAGCGCAAGATGCGTACGCATTTCAACCGCTTCATGCAGCGAGTGCACCGCGAACTCGAGGTCCACAAGGGGGAGAAGAACCCGTTGACGCAGATCGCGGCCACGTTCGCCGGCGAGGCTCGGGTCATCTGCTTCGACGAGTTCTACGTCAAGGACATCACCGATGCGATGATCCTCGGCAACCTGATGGAAGCCTTGTTCGCGCAGGGCGTCGTATTGGTGGCGACCTCCAATATCGTGCCGGACGATCTCTACAAGGATGGCCTGCAGAGGGCGCGCTTCCTGCCGGCGATCGATCTGCTCAAGCGCCATTGCGAAGTGGTCAACGTCGATTCCGGGGTGGATTACCGTCTCCGTGCCCTGGAGCAGGTGGAGATATTCCACGCGCCGCTCGACGCCGAGGCCGAGCAGCTGCTGGCGAAGAGTTTCCGCTCGGTCGCCGGCAGCGAAGGGCGAGAGCGTGCCACGCTGACGATCAACCACCGGGAGCTGAAAGCCCGCCGCCTGCACGAGGGCGTGGTGTGGTTCGATTTCAAGGAGCTCTGCGATGGGCCTCGCAGCCAGAACGACTACATCGAGCTGTCGCGCGAGTTCCATACCGTGCTGGTCTCCGGCGTGCCGCGCATGGGGGCGGGGACCGACGATCAGGCCCGCCGGTTCATCAGCATGGTCGACGAGTTCTACGACCGCGCGGTCAAGTTGCTGCTCTCCGCCGAGACCGAGGTCGAGTCGCTCTACACCGGGGGCAACCTGAGCTTCGAGTTCGAGCGCACGCTGTCGCGTCTTCAGGAGATGCAGTCCCGGGACTACCTGGCGCTGGCGCACAAGCCCTGAGCGGAGCGAGCCGCGAGTGAGCGCCAATGTCACGGCGAGACCGGTCTTTCCTCGTACATTGTGCTCGTGTACAATGCGCGCTCTTCGATCCGTTACCTTCCTGTCGGTAGTCGTTCATCGGCTCCCGGACATGTCGGTAACCCAAGAAAAATAGGGATGGCCGAGAAGCGTTCGCTTCGACGCCCAAATACGCTTATTTGGTGAAACACTCATGAAGACGTTCAGTGCCAAGCCGCACACCGTGCAGCGCGACTGGTATGTCGTGGATGCCTCGGGCAAGACGCTCGGTCGTCTGGCGACGGAAATCGCTCGCCGCCTGCGTGGCAAACACAAGCCGGAATACACCCCGCATGTCGACACCGGCGATTACATCGTCGTCGTCAATGCCGAGAAGGTGCATGTCACCGGCAACAAGGCGCAAGCCAAGAATTACTACCGTCATACCGGTTACCCGGGCGGTCTGCGCACCATGTCGTTCGAGAAGCTGATCGACCACGCGCCGGAACGCATCATCGAAGGCGCCGTCAAGGGCATGCTGCCCAAAGGGCCGCTGGGTCGTGCCATGCACGCCAAGCTCAAGGTGTATGCCGGTACCGAGCATCCGCACGCCGCGCAGCAGCCGCAAGAACTGAACATCTGAGGGTAACCGTCATGGCACAACAGTATTACGGCACCGGGCGTCGCAAGACTTCTACCGCTCGCGTGTTTCTCAAGCCGGGCACCGGCAAGATCACCGTCAACGACCGCGAGCTGGGCGAGTTCTTCGGCCGCGTCACCGCGCAGATGGTCGTGCGTCAGCCGCTGGAGCTGACCGAGACCACTGGCCAGTTCGACGTCTACGTCACGGTCAAGGGTGGCGGTGGCTCCGCTCAGGCCGGCGCGATTCGTCACGGCATCACGCGTGCGCTGATGGAGTACAACGAAGAACTGCGCCGTCCGCTGCGTGCGGCGGGCTACGTGACTCGTGACGCTCGCGAAGTCGAGCGTAAGAAAGTGGGTCTGCGCAAAGCGCGTCGTCGTCCGCAGTTCTCCAAGCGCTGATCCGGCGGGATCCGCGTCTGCGCAAAACGCCCGACTTATCCAGTCGGGCGTTTTGCTGTTGGTACGTGGCGCAAAGGGTATTCGTGCTCTTCGTGGCGATGGTTGGCGCCCAGCGGGGTTGCCCGTCGTGTTACCATTGGTCGTTGAATTAATGCGAGGAAAGTTTCATGGGTGTAGTGGCCAAGCGATCGTCGATGATCTTTTACTCCGGCAGTGATGATCATTTCAGCCATCGCGTCAGAATCGTGCTGGCGGAAAAGGGCGTGGCCGTCGATATCCTGGACGTCTCGGCCGATGAGCATAACGCCGAGTTGGCCGATCTGAATCCGTACAACAGCGTGCCCACGCTGCTCGATCGCGATCTGGTGCTGTACGAATCCAAGGTCATGATGGAGTACCTCGACGAGCGTTTCCCGCATCCGCCCCTGTTGCCGGTCTACCCGGTGGCGCGCGCGCAGAGCCGCCTGTGGATGCATCGCATCGAGCGCGAGTGGTGCCCGCTGGTCGAACAGATTCAGCAGGGCCCCAAGAAGGAGGCCGACAAGGCCCGCAAGGAGCTGCGTGAAAGCCTGACCGGGATTTCACCGATCTTCGAAGACATGCCATATTTCATGAGCGAAGAGTTCACGCTGGTGGACTGCTGCATCGCGCCGATCCTCTGGCGTCTCCCGGCGCTGGGTGTCGAGCTGCCGGAGAAGCAGATCGCCCCGCTGATGAGTTACATGGAGCGTGTCTTCGCGCGGGATGCCTTCAAGGTGGCGCTGTCTGAAACCGAACGTGAGATGCGTAGCTGATACGGCGACGCCGTAAGCTGCCCGAGAGGAGTTGACATGCTGACTAGCCGTCCCTATCTGGCGAGAGCCCTTTATGAATGGCTGCTGGACAACGAGCAGACGCCCTATATCGTGGTGGATGCTGGAAAGCCCGATGTCAGGGTGCCGCAGCAGTTCGTGCAGAATGGTCAGATCGTGCTGAACATCGCGCCGGCCGCCGTGCGCGACCTGGCGATCGATAACGCGGCAGTCACTTTCGGGGCGCGCTTCAGCGGTCAGCCGATGCAGGTCGTGGTGCCCATGGACGCCCTGATTGCGATCTATGCGCGTGAAAACGGCGTCGGCATGGTGTTTGGCCAGGAGCCGGTCATGCCGAGTTTTTCCAGCGAGGAGGAAGCGGCGCTGGAAGAAGAGGGGCGCCCGACGCTCGAGAGCGTCGAGAATCGCCCGGAGAGCGATGGCGAGGAGTCGCCCGAGCCCGCCGCCGGCAAGGGTGACGAAGCTCCCGGTCGTCCCGAAAAAGGCAAGCCCTCCCTGCGCATCGTCAAGTAGCGGGGCTTTTGTCCGACAACGCCTAGTGAATAGCGCAAAGCCGCTGCCGAAGACGATTCGGCAGCGGCTTTTTGCGTCTGGCTCGGAATGTCAGTTGAGGTATTCGAATACCTTGACGATACGCTGGACACCGCCCACGCCGGATGCGGCGGCAGTGGCTTCGCTGGCCTGCTGCTGTGTGACCAGGCCCATCATGTAGACCGTTCCGTTCTCGGTGATCACGCGAATCAGGTTGGCATCGAGATCTTCGTTGGCGACCAGGTTGGCCTTGATGCGTCCGGTGATCCAGGTGTCGGTCATGCGCTGGCTGACCGGGGTGTTGGCGGACACCATCAGCTCGTTGTGCACCTGCCTGACACCGCGTACGTCGCGGGCGATCTCGGTGGCGCGCTGCTTGAGATCATCGCTGGGAACCTGGCCGGTCAAAAGGACGTTGCTGTTGTAGCTGTCGACGTTGATGTGGGCGTCGCCATATCGTGCGTCCGTCGCGTTGAGCGAGTCGAAGATCTTGCTCTGGATGTTGCTGTCTTCGACCTTGGCGCCGGGGGTGCGTTCGGCGTAGTTTTCCTGCTGGCTGCCGGTGGCGCATCCGCCCAGTGTCAGCAGGCCGATCAGGCATGAGGAAACGATCAGTGTCTTCTTCATAAGGCTCACTCGTTGCTGCCAAAAAGCTGTTGGTCGATCAGATCACACAAACAGTGAATGACCAAGAGATGGACTTCCTGAATGCGTGCGGTGGAGGTGGCCGGAACGCGAATCTCGCAATCCTCCTGCCCCAGCAGGGATGCCATGTCGCCGCCATCCCTTCCGGTCAGCGCGACGACGCTCATCTCGCGATCGTGGGCGGCTTGAATGGCCTGGACCACATTGGCGGAATTGCCGCTGGTCGAGATCGCCAGCAGGATGTCGCCAGGCTGGCCGAGGGCTCGAATCTGCTTCGAGAAGACATCGTTGTAGCTGTAGTCGTTGGCAATCGAGGTCAGCGTCGAGGTGTCGGTGGTCAACGCCAGTGCCGGAAGGCTGGGGCGCTCCCGTTCGAAGCGATTGAGCAGCTCCGAGGAGAAGTGCTGGCTGTCGCCGGCGCTGCCCCCGTTGCCGCAGGCAAGGATCTTGCCCTCGCTGACCAGGCACTGGACCATCATCTGGCTGGCGACCTCGATGAAGGGGGGCAGGACTTCGCTGGCGTAAGTCTTGGTGTCGATACTGGCGTTGAACAGGTCGAGAATGCGTGCTTGAAAATCCATGAGATGCCTATTGAGCGGTCAATATGCGTCGAAGGCGGCCCGAATCCAGTCGAATTCGAGTGCGGGAAGGCTTCCGGTGACGCCGACGACGTCGAAGCGGCAGGGGCATGATAGCCCGTGTGCATGAAGATAAAAACGCGCGGCCTTGACGATGCGCCGCTGCTTGGCGGGTGTGATCGTTTCGGCAGGGTGGCCGTAGTCGGAGCGTTGGCGATGGCGGACCTCCACGAATACCAGGTTTTCGCCATCGCGCATGATGAGATCGATTTCGCCGCCCTTGGCATGCTGGTTGCTGGCGATCAACGCCAGCCCCTGTGTCTCGAGCCAGCGGGCGGCGGCTTGTTCGACCTGCTGGCCGAGTTGGCGCCGGTTATTGGGTGTCGCCATCTTCGGCATCCAGCGCGAATCCGTTGAGATTGCCGTTGGATGCTCCCTGGGTACCGCTCGATGCGCCGCCGTCAGTGGAAGTCGACGGGGAGCGAGTCGGGGCGGAGGCGGGAGCCGTCAGCAGTGGCTGCGGTGTGCCGGACTGGAATACCGCCCAGGGGAGGGTGCGCTGGATGCGGCCGTCGTCGCGTGCCTGCAGCGTCCCGGTCGCGCCGAAGATCTGTGTGTTCGGCAGCGCCTGGATCAGCGGCAGGCGGCGCGCCAGCTCGTAGGCGTCGACGCCCATGGCGTTGAGCTTGAGCAGGCCTGGATCGTTCTCGCCCGCCAGTTGCTGGTAGGTGGAGACGAACGGTAGCGCATCGGTTCCGCCCACGGCGGCGTCCGGGATCATCCACGGGATATCGACGAACTGGACGCCGTCGAGGTCGTGATCGGCCCGCGGTTGCGGGATGCCTTCGTAGAGATGTGACGTGGCATACACCGGAAGGTCGCCGGCATAGTAGAAATCCAGTGTCGGCGGGACCTGGCGGGCGTAGCTGGGAAGCGCCAGCAGGAACAGCATGTCCATGCTCGAGGGGTCGCTGTTCAAGAGATTGCGAACCGCAGTGGCGACGGAGCCCGAGGGGTCGTAGCTGACCACCGAGGCCACCGTTCCGCCTTCGTCTTCCCAGTTCTTGCGAAATGCTGCCAGTACGCGCGACCCCCACTCGTTGTCGGGGACCATGATGCCGGCGCGACGGCGGCCGTCGAGATGGGCGCGGTGGGCGACCTGGCGCGCTTCGTCCTCTGCGGACAGGCCGTACTGGTACAGGCTGGCCGCCTGGTTGCGGGCGTGTTCACCGTAGTTCAGCGCGAGGGTGGGTAGCGGCACGCTGCTGCGGGTCTCGAGTTCGCTGACCTTGTCCTTGTCGAGCGGACCGATGACGGCCTGGGCGCCGCTCATGGTGGCCTGTGCGTAGAGGGCGTCGATGTTCTGCTGGCTGGAGTCGACGAAGGTCAGGCGCGGGGTCCGCTCTCCCTGATTCTCCGCATCGCTGGCGCGAGCCTCCAGGCCCTGCCGAATGGCAGACGCGATGCTGGCCAGTGGGCCGCTGTCCGGCAGGAACACGGCGATCTGGTTGATTTCATTGCCTTCGACCTGGCGCAGCGCCGCCAGATCCTGCGGTAGTCGCCGATTGGCCGGGTGGTCCGGGTAACGGCTGCGCCACTGATCCAGGCGATCGAACAGGTTGGAGATGTCTCCGCCGCTGGTGCGATAGAGTCGAGCGAGGTCGACCCAGCCTTGCGTGATCGGGTCGCCATTCGTCGCTGCCAGGGCGTCCAGCGCGGTGGGGCTCAGGTTCGAGAGCGGCTTCCAGATATCGTCGTTCAGTTCGTAGGGTGCGTTCTCCCGTTGCAGATCGATCAACAGGCGAGCCGCCGCCTCGGGCTCGCCAATCATGTTCAGCGCAATGCCGCGACGATAGCGCAGGGTCTGACGGTCGTCCGTGGAGAGGTCGGCCTGGGTGTCGAGGATGTCCGTCGCCCGGATCGCGCTCCATCCGTCCTCTTCGGCCAGTGCGCTGTCGGACAGCACCAGGGCCCAGCGCGTGCGTTGTGCGTTGTCGAGTTGCGTACTGTCGATCTGGCCGGCGATCTGGAGTGCCTGCGCCGTGTCACCCTGGCGTGCTAGGATATCCGCCGCCTCGAGGCGAGACGCGGCGGCCTGCCTGCCGCTCTGGCTGTTGGCCTGCTCGAGCAACTCCTGGGCGCTCGGGCCGCCGACGCCTTGCATCATGCTCTGGCCCGCACAGCCTGCCAGTATCAGGGTTGCCATCAATGGCAGAAGAAGTCGCCGCAGCGCGTAACGCATAGTGTCGTTCCCTTTACGTGTGAGTGGTCGCGCGCGATCGCTGGAGATCGTGGATGTCCCGGTCTCCGATGACCGGATTCGAAGCGCCGACCCGTTCCCGTTCCGCTGGAGGCACCGCGGTTCGGCGGCCGATGGCGGCCCGCCGCAGCTGCCTTGCGGAGGCTTCCTTGATGAATTGAACACCGACGTCGCCGCTGGCGGCCATCGATCTCTGAATGCACGTCAATCCGGATGGTACCGAATGAGCGAGACAAAGGAAGGCGTATTGTACGTGGTCGCCACGCCGATTGGGAATCTCGAGGATCTCAGCGCCAGGGCCGGGCGTATCCTGTCCGAGGTCGATGCGATCGCCGCCGAGGACACGCGTCACACCCAGCGTCTGCTTCGGCACCTGGGTGTCGAGCGCCCGCTGATCTCGCTGCATGAGCACAACGAGGCGGCGCGGGTGGATCAGTTGCGAAGACGACTTCTCGACGGCGAGCAACTGGCGCTGGTGAGCGATGCCGGGACGCCGCTGATCTCCGACCCGGGCTTCGTGCTGGTACGGGAGCTGCGGCGGTCGGGTTGCCGGGTGGTGCCGATTCCCGGCCCCTGCGCGCTGGTTGCCGCGTTGAGTGCCGCAGGCCTGCCCACGGACAGGTTCACCTTCGAGGGGTTTCTGCCCGCCAAGTCCGGGGCGCGCCGGAAGCGGCTGGAAGCCGGTGTCTCGCGGGAAGAGACCAGGGTGTTCTATGAGTCCCCCCACCGGATTCGCGATCTGCTGGATGATCTCGCCAGCGTGGTCGGGGATCGCCAGGTGGTGCTGGCCCGTGAGCTGACCAAGACCTTCGAGACCCTGCTGGAGGGATCGGCGAACGAGCTCTTGGCGATCATGGATGCCGATCCCGATCAGGCGCGGGGCGAATTCGTGGTGATGCTGGCGGGGGCGCCGGTGAAAGAGGCATCCGCCGACGATGCCGAGGGCGAGGCGCTGCTTCGCGCGATGCTGGCGGAAGAGGTGGCGGTCAAGAGTGCGGCGGCGATTGCTGTCCGGCTGCTGGGCGGGCGGCGCAAGCACTGGTATCAGATGGCGTTGTCGATCAGGTCGGAGGGGTGATGCGCCGCCATCCCGTATCGACGATCCGGAGGCTGGCTTCGTTGTCGCCGACATCGAATCGGTGTCGGCATTGGGAGACGGTTTGGCGGGGTCGGCAAAACCTTTTGCCTGACGCGTCAATGCTGCCTTGAGAGGGTCTCGGGGGGCTGTTATTCTTGCGCGCTTGGGAGTCGGCCAGACAGTCGCCGCCGGCATGTCCGGGGGAGGAAAGTCCGGGCTCCATAGGGCAAGGTGCCAGGTAACGCCTGGGCGGCGCAAGCCGACGGCTAGTGCAGCAGAGAGTAGACCGCCTAAGCAGCGATTCGCTGCCGGTAAGGGTGAAAGGGTGCGGTAAGAGCGCACCGCGCGCCTGGCAACAGTGC
>NZ_CALFQK010000153.1:0-5748 GCF_937921195.1 uncultured Salinicola sp. | reverse complement strand
TCTCCCATCGCCGAAGCCACCAGTAGGGATAGTGCGTGGATGCGCTCCACGAGGACGGCTTCGGCATTGCGGTGTCGCGCGCGTTCCGCCTTCGCGGCTTCGCGTTCTGCTGCCAATTCGCTCCGTAGGCGTTTCAGCTCTTCGCGCGCGCCGCCGTGCGGAGCCGATGCGCCAAGATTCTGGAAGAGTTCGAGTTCGCGCTTGTAACGATAGAGCGTCGGCCGCGGGACGCCGGTCTCCTCGACCAGGTTGACGACCGTCCAGGAGCCGTCCGTCTGCGTGGTCCCGCGGCAGAAGCGGTCGATTCCGGCCCGGATCGTCCTTTCGGTCGTTTCCGTTCCGCGAAGGTCGCCTCCTCCCGCCAGCACGTCGAGTTCGTGAAGGCGGTCCGCATTGTCCTTTCTGAGTTCCTCGAAGGAGGTCTGGTCAATCTTTTCCATTTCCACCTCCCTGTGCCTTGGCGATCACCCCTTCGTATCTCTCGGCGGCGGTCCGGAGTGACTGTTTCTGCGGTCCGCTCCGGGCGGTTCCGGATAGTCTCCGGACCTCGTCGAGCAGGCCCTGCCACTTGGGAACGTGGCAGGGCGCTATCACCGAATTGGCGCACTTGTCCGGAGAGCACATGCTTATCGCCGGGGACGCGCCCGGTGAGGACTTTTCCTGTTCCGTCAAGCAGAGCGCGTTGCTCACGTTGAACACGCAGTAGCTCAGGCTACCGACATGGACCGTCTGAACGAGCTTGCGCACGCTGTTGTCGAGCACCGCTCCTTTCGAGGACGTGTCGACCACGGCCGATGCGAGGCCCACTTCACGCACGTTCTCCCATTCAGCCAGAACACGGCTGGCACCTGGCCCAGCCCGCCAGCCTGCCCGGGCATCACTCCTCATCTCCTCGAGGATGTCGATGCCCGCGAGTATGCGCTCGTCTTCGACATCGAGAGCGAAGGTGTCGGAGATGGAGCCGGCGTATCCTTCGAAGACGGCCGTCGAGACATGATGATATTGGAGGCGTCCGGCGATGATGCCGAAAGGCTGCCTCGCGATGAACCTCGCGAGCGTGCGCCTGAACTGGCTCGGCTTGATGTGATAATCGGGCGCCTGGGTGAGACTCGGGTCTGTCTGGGCGATCGCGTCCCGCTGCCATCTCGCCCGTTCGTAGAACAGGTTGATCAGGCTTCCGATGGAGGTGACGGACAGTGGATAGCCGGTCTTCGATGAACGCAGCAGCTTCCTGTCTCGCGACTTGGGCTTGCGCAGGGCATCCTTGCTCAGCATGAGCAGATCCGACCCGTGCATCGCGCGGTATGGTGCCAGAAGCTTCTGCAGCATCTGCACGGCCTGGGCGACGATATCCGGGACCACCCATTCCACGGGTGGAGGCTTGCCCTCCTTGCCCTTGCCGCGTTTTTTGAGCGGTATGCCGCTTATGCGCCAGCGGTCGCGGAGGCCTGTAGCCCTGTCGACGGGACGGTCGAGGCAGTCGGAACCGAGGTTACTGGCCTCCCCTGACCTCATTCCGGAAAGGTAGAGGATCACGATGAGGCAGGCGGCGACAAGATGGCCGAGTTCCTCGCGATAGAGATGGTGCGCCGCCTTCTTGCGGTCCGGCATCCAGGTGATGCCCGTCTCGGGGCAGGTGCCAGGTGATGTCTTCCAACCGGGAAAATCAGCCCTGCCATCGTCCCAGAATTCGTGCATCTCTTCCCGCATCGCAAGCACGGTGGGTGCATAGTGCTCGATATAGCGTCGCGCACAGTCGATAAGCGTCGCGATGACCTCGTCCGGCAGGGGTTCGGTCGCGTTCTCCTCATTGGCCTCGCCGGCGCCGAGCATCTTTGCGGTCAGGTTGCCGTCGTAGGGGGAGAATGGCAGTGGGGAATTCAGGCGTTCACGGAAGACGTCGAGCGCCTTTATCGGGAGGAGATAGCTCCAGACCGTCTGCGGGCTGCAGGAGGAACCCGTCCGCACATTCGCGCCGGAGGCATTGACTGCATCTTCCGGGCCATGGTTCTCCAGCCATACGCGATATTCGTGGACGTGCCGCTGGCGGAGGTCCAGAGGACCCGCGACATCGGGGTGCTTGACGTCCAGCCAACGCAGGAACCGCTTCATCCTCAGCTGCTCGCGTGAGGCATGGTAGCTGCCGATCGTCTTCTGGGTCGCCAGCGGCGTGTTCAACCGGTGCCAGCACAGTTCCTTGCAGATGGAGAGCCAGCCCGGGTGGTTCGCGGCGACGTCGTTCCAGTCGATCCGGCAGATCGATTCGACACGGCCGGAATGGTGATCCGTCTCCGTCAGATCCCAGACCATCGCGTCGAACCGACCCTTGAGGTCGGGACGACGCAGCAGGATGGGCGATTCGCCGTGGGGCGACCGCTGGCTGCGCTCATCTTGAGCCCGGATATGGCCGGCATGCGCGTTCATTGCAGCATCTCGGGAGGGAGATGCATGTCCAGCCCCCTGGCGATCGTTTCCGCCTCTGCGACGGTGCGTTGGTCGAACTGGGGGAGGATGGCATGGGTGATCTCACGCCACGCAGCGCCGTAGAGGGCCTCCCACTCGGGTGACCCCATCTCGTCGCGGCGCCGCTCGACATGCGCCCGGAAGCCGAGGATCGCGGGCAGGGATCGACGCGTGATCAGAGCGTTGGGACAGACCACGCAGCCGAAGAAGGCCTTCGAACAGGGTGTGCCCGGCTTGTCGAACGGGGAATTCGTGAAGTCGCGGCAGCTGGCGAGCCACAGGTCCTGCTCGCCGGACAGCGCGGTCGCGATGTCGTTCTCGGCGACTTCGGCCTTTTGTGCGGCTGCCGATACCTGATCGTCGGATGCGTCGTTCGGAAGATCGACGATCCGCCTGGAGAGCGCATGGTTCCAGGCCTGGGCCTGCGCGTCGAGGACCGCATTCTCGAGAAAGGGTCGGATACGGTCGTTGTCGAGATAGTGCTTGGCGCGCACGTCGGCCGAGTTGTCCGACCTGTCGATTGACAGTCGGCCTCCATGCCTGATCGTGCGCTGGGTCCGCCAGGTCGGGCGCAGCCTGTTCCTGACGATCGGCAATCGCCCGCCGTGATCATCTCGTAGGCCGCTCTCGTTGAGATGGTCGCTGAATGCCCTGAAGGCATCGGCGGCGCAGTGGAACGTGAACAGCGGTGTCGCATCGTCGGCTCCGCCATCCTGGTCCTGCCTCTCTCTGGCTCGATCCCGCAGGAGAGCGAGGGCCCCGGCGGCTTCCCGGAACGAGGTCCCGTCCGCGATGGCCTCCTCCTCGGTGTCGATGCCGCAGTCGCTCGGGTTGGTGGTTCGGCTCTTGCGAAATCCGTTTCCGCCACCGCCGCGCCGCTTGATGTAGCGCACCTTGATGCGCCGCCCATCGGGCCTGAGATTCGCCAGCGTGAGCACGGGAAGGCATTCGGGCTCGATCCCGAGCTTCAGGCCGATGATGACAAAGGCGGCGATCTCCATGACCGCCCTGTCCCCGGGGTCGCCACTATCGTGCGTCCGGTGCAGTATGGCCGCACAGGCGGAGATGATGCGCTGCGATTCGGCGAGCGAATAGGGTGCGTTGGGCTTCGTATCGTCGATCCGCTCGCCGGGAAGGAAGTCCTCGTCACGCCAACTCGGGCCCAATACCGCCGCGTCCTCGAGATACAGCTGTCGCAGGATTCTCAGCGGCGCGGCCTTGTAGGCATAGGCGGTGGTGCCGGTGACTTCTCCCAGCGTCGCACGCAGGTCCATGGCTATGCGGAAGTCCTCGACGATCTGAGGATCGAGGATGGTGTCTTCCTTGCCGGGCTCCTGACCTCGCGCGTCCTTTTCCGTTTCTGCCAGCCAGAGGAAAAAGGGCTTGCTCTGTGTCTGGTAGGCCAAGGCCGTCGATCCGGTGGCGATGGCCTTGCCGGGTCCCGACATCCTGTGGACCGCATCGAGCATGGCCCTCCCGAGGGCAGGACGCACCGAAGCGAAGTCCCAGTTCAGGGGGTTCTTGCGTTCGAAATGGCGATGCCGCCAATCCTTCGGATTCGACCGGGTGGGGAACTGGAGAACGCCTCCCCGGTCGAGGCTCGGGACTTTTCGCCGCGGCCGCCCCCGCCTCGGCGGGAGACGGTCATTGGACGCATCCTTCCTGTTCTCAGCGGATGAGGTCAAGGTAGTCCTCCTCCGATCCCAAGGTATCCTCGAAGATCCGCAGCGCCTCGTCGATGACGAAATCGTCTGCGCTGAGGATGTCGAGGTAGATGAAGGTCGTCTCGTAGTGCTTGTGACCCAGGAGACGCTGGAGGGCGCGGAGGGGGTCGCCGAAGATCGTAGCGTAGACGTCACCGCGACCGCCTTCCGTGAGGCGTCTGACATCGTCCTTGATCTTCATGCTGTCGTGATGCCGACGCAGGAGCGCGCAGAGCATGTAGACCGCGAAGGTGTGCCTGAGGGTATGCGGCGTCACCTTGACACCCGATCGCTCGGATGCGTTCTCGAAGACCTTTTCCCAGCCGCCGATCCCCATGAGGTCGCCGGATTGGTTGATCCACAGCGGAGCTGGGGACGCCGAAAGCCCCTTGCGTTCGAGCGCCGGCAGTCGCTCGAGTTGCTGATATGCTTGGAGGCGACGGAACGCGTGGATGCCGACGGGGACTTTCCGGGCGCGATAGCCTTTTCCATCGATCGCAGGGACTGGATAGGTGAACGCTCGACCACCGGTGCTTTCGGAGCGAGAGGGAACGGCCGATGGCGGCATCCTGCTGCTTTCGTAGAGACGCATGCCGGACGTCAGGATGGTTTCGGCGAAGGCGGCGTTGCGCAACGGCGATTTGGTCACCATCAGCCCGTCGTCCCGGAAGATGCGGAAGCGGTCGAGTGTGATGAACTTGGGCTCTTCGGATGAAGCTGCGGCGCCCTTGAAGGACCACTGCAGTGCCGGATGTTCGGTCGGGTTGTCGGGGCGTAGACGCAGGAGGACGGCCGCATCGAACATCGTCTTCAGCGCGGCGGCTTCGGAGTTCCAGGAGACAGGATCCAGGGGCTTTCCCTGAGGTGTCGTGCTCGCCAGGCGACGAGCCCGGTATTGGGAAAGGTATCCCGGCTCGACGGTCGTCAGGTCATGGCCATCCTCCATTAGCGTGGCGACGAACCTGAGGACGTGCTGACCATAGGTCCGCATGGTGGTCCGCCCGGGCACCTGCTCGGTCATCTTGCGTAGGACGCTGGAGGACTGAGGATGGATTTGAGGAGGATTTGAATTCTGATCGAGGACGAAGGGGGCTCGTCCGGTGATCCCGATCCTGGAGTAGAGCGACTTCGCCAACGGGCCGGCTCGCTCGTGCCAGAACCGTTCGAGCTCTCTCGGCATGAGGGTTTCGTCGACCGGCTGGTCGAGAAGATCAGGATTGACGAAAGCCAGACGCAAGACGGTGTGCCCTCATGGGTTACGGGGTTTCCCGGTCCATGAGGGCACACCTTCTCACTTTTTCAAGTCATTTATTGACTGCAGTCCCATCCTGTTCCATAGAATGAGACACAGCACAACATTACTATTGACAGGCGAGGCATTCCTCGTAATCGGTCTGTTCGCCGCCGGCAGCCAGTTCGTACTTGGCGGCATCGGCCGTATTGTCGGCTTCCACGCCGCCAGCAAAGCCAGCGCGCTGCACGCTCTTCGACCGCAGGTAATAGAGCGATTTGATGCCCTTTTCCCATGCCTGGAAGTGCAGCATCATCAGGTCCCACTTGTCGACATCGGCCGGGATGAACA